>SOJS01000087.1 GCA_004376435.1 Dehalococcoidia bacterium | reverse complement strand
GCGGTGGTCTTTGATGCTCTGCAGTCAAGTCGCCGCCGGCAGGCTGATGAGATAATTATTGATACCGCCGGCAGGCTGCATACCAGGTTTAATTTGATGGAGGAACTTAAAAAGATTAGACGGGTAGCCACCAAGGCTGATACCACCGCCCCCCACGAGGTAATTCTGGTGCTTGATGCCACCACTGGTCAGAATGGGCTAGTCCAGGCAAGGTATTTCACCGAGTCAATAGGCGTAACTGGCGTCTTTCTGGCTAAACTGGATGGAACAGCTAAAGGGGGCATTGTGCTGGCTATCTGTGATGAGCTGAAAATACCAACCCTGTTTATCGGTGTTGGTGAGAAACTGGAGGACATGGCACCTTTTCGGGCAGAGACCTTTGTTGAAGCGCTCTGCTCCTAAGGCGATACCAGCAAGATGATTACTATAAGCATAGACCCCATAGCTTTCACTATCGGCTCAATTGAGGTCAGATGGTACGGTATCTTTATTGCCCTGGCTATTACCGTGCTCATATTGTGGATGGTAAGGGAGGTCAGGCGGGGGGTTAATCTTTCTTATGATACTGTTCTTATGGCGGCAGTGGTGGGTATTCCCTCGGGGGTAATATTCTCAAAATTGCTCCACGTTGTTGATAATATAGTTATTGCCAAATTGCACCCTGAATTTGTCCTTACTGGAAGGGTAATTGACTATACTCAGCACCCTGAGCTGATTCTTGGCGGCGGCGGGCTAACTGCCTGGGGGGCTATCTTAGGTGCTGCCCTGGGTATCTGGATTTACAGTAGATTTAGCCACTTTAAGTTTGGCTACTTTGCTGACATGGTAGCCCCGGGTATTATACTGGCTCAGGCAATAGGCAGGGTCGGCTGCACCATAAATGGCTGCTGTTATGGCGCAGCCACCTCCCTACCCTGGGGTGTTGTCTACACCAACTCTAGTTGCCTTGCCCCTTTAGGCGTGGCAATCCACCCCACCCAGCCTTATGAGGTTATATGGAACTTGATTGTTTTTGGGGTGCTCCTCAAATTAAGGGGTAAACTTAAGCCTGATGGCTCGCTCTTTCTTCTATATCTCAGTTTATACTCACTGTGGCGGCTGGCTACTGATTTCCTGCGCGTGGGGACGCCTTTTCTCTTCGGCTTGCACCAGGCTCAGGTGATAGCCATAATCGTCTTAGCCATCGCTATCCCCTTGCTGGCTATGAGGACACGATGGGCTAAGAAGACGGGGTAAAGTCCAATATATTGAGCCTGAGCTTCCCCTCACCTCCCCAGCGGTCTATTTCCAGGTTATAGACAACATCAAGCGGCGAGGCTATTTCAGCCAGATAGCCACCGGCTCTAAAAGCTACCCCGTCCCAGACGACACCACCCTGTTTCAGTTTCAGCCTCAGGTGGTGGCCATTACTGCCCATAGTGCGGCAGTCAACAACTTCCACCCGGCGGCTGAGGAAGGCAGGCAGGGGGTTGCCGTTACCAAAGGGAGCTAACTTCCCCATTGCCTGAAAGGTATCGCCACTGATGTCAGCCAGGCTGACCTCGGTATCAATATCCAGCTGCGGGCGGAGGTCAACCCCATCCAGCTCAGAAGCTGCCATCTGGAGCAGTCTTTGCTCCAGATGGGGTAGATTTCTCGTCGGCAGGGTAAAGCCAGCCGCCTGGGAGTGACCGCCAAAGTAAGACAGGAGGTTACGGCACTGGCTTAAGGCATGGATAATATTAAACTCAGGGATGCTGCGGCAACTGCCACTGCTTACCTGCTCACCGGTTCTGACGACAATTGTCGGCCGATAAAACTCATCAGCCAGCCGGCCGGCGACCAGCCCGACGACCCCCAACGGGAACTCTCTACCGCTGGCTATCAGCAGTGGTAAAATCCCACAGGCTAAAATCTGCTCTCTGGCTTGAGCCAAAACCTTGGTAGTCAGGTTTTGCCGCTCCGTGTTTTTCTGCCCCAGCCAGATAGCCAACTGCTGTGCTTCTTCCAGCGAGTCTGTCATCAGCAACTTATAACTGGTCATGGCATGGGCTAGCCTGCCGGCGGCGTTTAACCGCGGGGCTAAAACCCAGGAGATGCTTCCCGCGTCAACACTGCCCATGTTAAGCCCAGCCTGGGTTATCATCTCCCTGATACCAAGGCGGGGGGAGGCGTTAATCAACTCCAGCCCCCGCTTGACCAGATAGTGGTTCTCGCCAAGGAGGGGCACCAGGTCAGCCACCGTCCCCAGAGCCACCAGGTCAATCAGTTCCACCAGCTTCTCCTCCCGGCCAAGGCTGAGGAACAAAGCCTCAACGAGCTTGAGGGCTACCCCCACCCCAGCCAGCTCAGTGAAAGGGTAGTCTGAGTCGGGCAGCTTGGGGTTGATAACCGCCACCGCCGGCGGGACTTCCTCCAGAGGGGTATGGTGGTCGGTAATAACTATATCAAGCCCCTTCCGTCGGGCTCTTTTAACCTCAGCCAAAGCGGTAATGCCACAGTCAACAGTAATCACTAGGCTAACGCCCTGCTGATGCAAACTTTCCAGAGCGGCTGTTTTCAGCCCGTAGCCCTCGGTTAGGCGGTGTGGTATATAGGGAACAGCCCGGCCGCCGAGGGCTGATAACCCCTTAACAAGCAGAGCAGTGCTGGTGATGCCATCAACATCAAAGTCTCCATAGACGGTGATGTTCTCCCCGGAAAGGAGAGCCCGGTAAATTCTGGCTACTGCCTGGTGCATATTCGGCAGCCGGAAGGGACTGGCTGACAGGCGACTGTCAGCCGCCAGGAATGACTCCCGCTGGGACAGCTCAGTAAGACCACGATTATAGAGGAGCTGGGCAATGAGCGGGGGGAGGTTTGATACTTCAGCCAGATACTTGGCTGGAGCTGGCGGCAGGATATGCCAACGACAATGCCTCAAGTCTATGCCTCAGAATATTGCCGAAAGATAAGAACCGAGTTATGCCCGCCAAAACCAAAGGAGTTAGACAGGGCAGTGGTCACCTTGGCGCGGCGGGCTTTATTGGGCACATAATCTAAATCGCACTCAGGGTCAGGATGGCTAAGGTTTATCGTCGGCGGTATTATTCCTTCCTGGATAACATTAATGCATATTGCCGCCTCAACCGCCCCAGAACCACCAATGAGGTGGCCTATTTCTGACTTGGTCGAGCTTATCGGAATCTTGTAGGCATGGTCGCCAAAGACTGTCTTGATGGCTCTGGTCTCTGTTCTGTCATTAAGGGGGGTGGATGTGCCGTGGGCATTAATGTAATCAATGTCATCAGGTTTAAGCCCGGCCTTATTAAGCGCTAACCGCATCGCCCTGGCAGCACCCTCACCGTCTTCAGCCGGCTGGGTGACATGGTAGGCATCACCACTGGCTCCATAGGCTACGATTTCAGCCAGAATGTCTGCCCCCCGCTTTCGGGCATGGGCAAGGTATTCCAGGACAAGGATGCCGGCGCCATCACTAATGACAAAGCCGTCGCGCTGGGCATCCAAGGGACGGGAAGCCTG
>SOJS01000049.1 GCA_004376435.1 Dehalococcoidia bacterium | reverse complement strand
AAGGACGACTATTGAGGATTAAAATAGGGAATGGGCTTTTACTGCTGAACCTGCTGGTTATTTTGCTGATGGCGGCAATTCTCCTTTTTCCCGACAATGTTGTTCGCATTATTCTGGGATTCCCCTTTGTCCTTTTCTTCCCCGGTTACGCACTGATGGTAGCCCTTTACCCCAAGAAGGTGGGGATGAGTGGCGTTGAGAGGATAGCGCTCAGCCTTGGTTTGAGCATCGCTGTAGTAGCCTTCATTGGGCTCATTCTTAACTATACACCGTGGGGGATAAGGCTAGAGTCTATCCTCTTTTCTATGGTCTCTTTCATATTTATTGCCTCCGCCATTGCTTACTTCAGGCAGAGGAGGCTACCGCCGGAGGAGCGTCTTAGTAGCGAGTTTAACTTGGCATTACCGGGTCGGGGGGCAAGTATCTGGGATAAAACGCTATCTATTATTCTGGTGGTTACTGTATTGGGCGCCTTGGGGGTGATGGGCTATGTTATCGCTACACCCAAGGTAGGTGAGAAGTTTACCGAGTTTTATATCTTAGGGCAGGAAGGCAATGCTGGAAGCTATCCTAGTGAGCTAACAGTAGGTGAGGAAGGGAGAGTGATAGCGGGCATCGTTAACAATGAGTATGAGACAGTGGGCTATTGAGTGGAGGTGAGGATAGACGGTGTTAAGAATAACGAGGTTGCCGGAATTACCCTTGAACATGATGAGGGGTGGGAGGATGAGGTGAGCTTTACGCCTGAGGTGGCTGGTGAGGAGCAGAAGGTGGAGTTTTTGCTTTATAAAAATGGCGAAACGGAGCCCTATTTAGAGCCGCTTCGCCTGTGGCTTAATGTGAGTGGATAGCGCCTATAGTGAAAATTTCACCTTGTCGACCAGCTACTGGCTAATATTGAGGGGGTCTTTGCCTACTCAACCAATAGGCTTTAATGCCTCAAGGCATGCTTGCACTCAGGGCAGTTTTTCCTTAGAATGGCAAAGGACTGCGTGGATATTAAATGTATATCGTCTGTTGCATCAAACAGGTCCCGGACACTACCCAGGTTAAAATTGACCCCGTTACCGGCACCCTGGTCCGAGAAGGTGTGCCCTTTATTATGAATCCGTTTGATACCCATGCGCTGGAAGAAAGCCTCAGGATCAAAGATAGATATGGGTTACTACGCGTGGTGGCAATCTCCATGGGGCCTCCCGATACCGAGGTTACGCTGAGAAAAACCATATCCCTGGGGGCCGATGAGGCAGTGCTCTTGAGCGACCGTGCTTTTGGCGGCGCTGATACCCTAGCTACCAGCATAGTTCTGGCCGAGGCCATCAAACGGCTGGCTGAGCAGGAAGAAGTGGCCCTGGTGCTCTGTGGTCGACAGACCATTGATGGCGATACTGCCCAAGTGGGGCCGGGCATTGCCACTCGCCTGGGGTATTCACAGCTAACTATGGTTGACCGCATCGAGGGTATAGACCTGCCGGCCAGGAAAGTGAGGGTCAGGCGTAAGCTGGAAGGCCGCCATGAAATCGTGGAGGCGCCCTTGCCGGCCATGATTTCGGTGCTGCGGGAGGTTAATACGCCACGCTACCCCACAGTGCCGATGCGGCTGATGGCTGAAGATACTGCGGTGGTGCTATGGGATAACAAAGTGTTGAAACTGGATGAGGAGACTATCGGGCTCAAGGGTTCGGCAACCCAGGTACGCAGGATATTTTCGCCGGAGAGGGCCAAGGGCGAGATACTGGGCGACGGCATCGGCAACCCTGAGGAAGCTGCCCATTTGCTGTTGGATAAGCTGATAGAAAGGGACATCATCAGTCTATAATAGCGGTGAACCTGAAAGGATAATGGGTCTTATATGCCGGAGGAGAAGAAGTTAAAGAGACCCCGGGGTGTAGCTAAACTCATTCCGGGTAAGTGTATCGCCTGTGGCGCCCGTTGCCAGAGCTCCTGCCCCAAGGACGCCATAGAGATGGATGATAATGGCGAGCCGGTCATCTCCCTGGAGAAATGCAGTGGCTGCCGCAAGTGTCTCAAGGTCTGCCCCACCGATGCTATTGAGATTTACTATACCCCGGAGGAGCAGAGGATTCTCGCTGAGATAGCCGCCCGCTCCGGGAAAGCAGACGTAGCCCCCGAAGCCGAAGAGCCAAGCGCGGAAGAAGCGGTATTGCAGGCTAAATTAAGGGAGTATAAAGGTATCTGGGTCTTTGTGGAGCAAACCGGGGGCGAGCCGGCTGTGGTCTCTTGGGAGTTGCTGGGCGTGGGTGCCGACCTAGCCAAAACCCGGGGTGCGGAGCTATGCTCCGTGGTTATCGGCGAGAATGTGGAGAACCTCTGCCAGGAGTCGTTTGCCTATGGCGCCATGAAGGTGTACTTGGTAGATGACTCGATATTCCGTTACTATCGCACCGAGCCGTACTACAAGGCTATTTGTTACTTGGTGGAGAAGTATAAGCCGGAGATTGTGCTTATAGGGGCTACCGGTCTGGGCCGGGACCTGGCCGGGGCGGTGGCTACGCAGCTTCAGACCGGGTTGACCGCAGATTGTACCGGCCTGTCAATTGACGATGAAGGCTTTCTGCTGCAGACACGCCCCGCCTTCGGAGGCAATATCATGGCTACTATTCTGACCGAGCGCACCCGGCCGCAGATGGCTTCAGTCAGGCCGCATGTGATGTCCATGCCGGAGAGAGACACTTCCCGCAGGGGTGATGTAGTGCGTGAGTCCATACCGGTCAGGGAAGAGGACTTTGCCACCAAGGTTCTGGAGATAATCGAAGACAGCAAACAGGGGGCTGTGGATATGGCGGCGGCGGAGATAATCGTCTCCGGCGGACGCGGCATGTGTGCCCAGGAGAATTTCAAGCTCCTAGAGGAACTTGCCGACGAGCTGGGGGCTGTGGTCGGCTGTTCGCGCAGTGTGGTCGAGGCAGGCTGGATGCCGTTGGAACGCCAGGTCGGCCAGACGGGCAAGACAGTCCGTCCCAAGATATACTTTGCCTGTGGCATCAGTGGCGCTATTCAGCACCTGGTGGGAATGCAGGATTCGGATGTAATCATCGCCATCAACCATGATAAAGGAGCGCCAATCTTCGAGGTGGCTACCTACGGGATTGTCGGGGATTGCCTTCATGTGGTTCCGGCTATCACAAAGGGTATCAAGGAGGCGCGTGCCAGGAAAGCCGGTTAATGGGGTGCCGGGATATTAGCACCAAAAAGGAGTAAGTCGTGTTGCCTAGTATCATGCTATTTGCCGTTGTCTTTGTAGCTGCTATAGCCCTTTTTGGCTGGAGCTGTTTCAAGCGTTTTCGTCTGGTAGCCCTGGGCAGGGCGGAAAACCGTTGTGACAATGTGGGTAAACGTATCTGGAGCATGTTATTATACCCGTTTACCCAGCTTTGCACGATTACTTGGCGATATCCGTTCGGTTTCAACCATGCCGTTCTTTTCTGGTGCTTTATTGTCTTATTAATCGCCAATGCCGAGTTCCTGCTCAACGGCCTGTTCCCGGCTTACATCAGCATCTCATACCTGCCGGATGGTGCCTACTTTACCCTGGCCTTTATCTTTGACATAGTATCCATCATCGCCTTGCTGGCGGTGCTGCTGGCGGTTATCCGCCGTTTGGCCTTTCCCCCTGCTAACATAGTGGCGCGGAGCCGTGACGCCTTTGTCATCCTGTCACTGATTGCTGGTCTGATGATTGCCTTCTTTGGCATGCACGCCAGCCACATAGCTCATGGCACCGAGAGGGCTGCCGCCTATATGCCGGTATCCAGTTTGGTGGCGGGCTGGTTCTCCGGGGTCTCGGCAGAGGGTCTGGTGGTATCCGCCGGCGTTTTCTGGTGGATTCATGCTATAGTGCTGCTCAGCTTTCTTAATTACCTGCCTTACAGCAAGCATATACACATCCTCACGGCTATCCCCAGCTGTTTCGTCAGAAGTCTGGAGAAGATCAACTCCCAAACACGGGAGGAGTTTAAGAAGGGCAATGTCTTCGGCGTGGGGCAGGTGGAGCGGTTTACATGGAAGGACTTGCTGGATTCTTACTCCTGTACTGAATGTGGCCGTTGCTCGGATGTCTGTCCGGCTACCTTCACAGGTAAGCCGTTGAATCCGCGGCTGGTCATCCATGATATTAAGGCGAATCTGCTGAAAAACGGCCCTCTGGTAGCCAGTAACAGGGAAGCGGTGTTGCCCTTAATCGGCGGTGACGTGGAAGGCAGCATATCCGAGGAGGTTATCTGGGAGTGCACCACCTGCGGTGCTTGCGTGGAGGTATGCCCGGTGTTTATCGAGCATTTCCCCAAGATTATTGATATGCGCCGTGACCTGGTGGAGATGCACGCCAGGTTCCCCGAAGAGCTACTGGGCTTCTTTGAGAACATGGAGCAGCGCAGCAATCCCTGGGGTATTGCCCCCGCTGAACGTACCAAGTGGGCTGCCGAAATTGATGTTAAGCCCTTTGAGGCCGGCAAGACCGAGTACCTCTTCTTTGTGGGCTGTGCCGGCGCCTTTGATGCCCGCAACCGGCGAACGACCCTAGCTCTGGCTAAAATTCTGGATGCCGCTGGTGTTTCCTGGGGCATCTTGGGCAAAGATGAACTGTGTTGTGGTGACAGCTTGCGTCGTCTGGGTAATGAGTTCGTTTTCGAGCGTATAGTGAAAGAAAACATCAAGATGTTTACCGAAAGGGGCGTTAATAAAATTATTTCCCACTGTCCGCACTGTTACAGTACTTTAAAGAACGATTACGACCAGTATGATGTTGAACTGGAAGTCATCCATCACACCGAGTTAATCAATAATCTAATCGGCGAGGGTAAGCTTAATCTGGACAGGGCCGAGGACCTGGGGAAAATGGTGTTTCATGATTCCTGCTATCTGGGACGGCACAATGATATCTATGAAGCTCCACGTAAAGCTCTTGTCTCAGCTATTGGACATGCGCCGACTGAGATGAAGCGTCACCATAAAATTGGATTCTGCTGCGGTGCCGGCGGCGGGCGCATGTGGATGAAAAACCGCGTTGGCAAACGTATTGACATGGCGCGTGTCGAAGAAGCCCTGAAGGAAGACCCTGAAACGATTTGCGTCTGCTGCCCGTACTGCATGACCATGTTTGTGGATGGGCTAAAAGACGAAAATGCCGACGATAGAGTTCAGGTGCTGGATCTCGCTGAGATTGTAGTCAGGGCACTGAAATAGGACATAGCCCATTCACCTACATTACATGAGGCCAATGTCTGTGTCTCATAATAGATAGAATTTTCTCAGTCGTATACCTCGTTGCGGATATGGTGCTTAACACAGTCTGCTAACCTTTATCCAGACTCCGAGTGGCCGTTTATTTCTAACTCTTCCCTTATGTGAGTTCGTCGGCCAGCCTCTTTTTGAGCAATCCTATGAAAGCGTGGAGGGAACTCTACGCACTGCTGCCCAGGGTCATTGATTTTATTCCTAGAGCTACCGAAGGCGACGGCGTTGATATTACCAGGGTTCTGGCTCTGGTGGTGGTTGGCAAGGGTGCCTGCGATGCCAAAAATTTACCCATGCTTGAGGAGCTGGCTAAACTTCTGGGGGGAACTATCGGCTGTTCCCGAAGGGTGGTTGAGTCCGGGCTCCTTCCCTACACACGGCAGGTAGGGCAGACGGGCAGGACGGTGGTGCCTAAGCTCTATATCGGGGTGGCGGTTTCGGGGGCGGTGCAGCACCTGGTGGGCATGCAGGGTGCCGATAAGATAATCGCCATTAATACTGACCGCCAGGCGCCTCTGGTCCAGATAGCCGACTATGCCCTCATCGGCGATTACCTGGAGATAGTGCCCAGGCTAATTAAGGGGCTTGAAGAAAGAATCAAGAATTTTAAGGGAAGCAAGAAGTGAAGGAAGCCTTTGATGTTGCTATAGTCGGTGCTGGTCCGGCCGGTACCTCGGCTGCCTGCATCCTGGCTGATGCCGGCATAAAGACCATCGTTTTTGAGCGCGGTGAGTACCCGGGGGCGAAAAACATGTCCGGCGGCGTCCTTTATGGCTATGACCTGGCTCAGGTACTCCCTGACTATGTTAAGCGCCGTTGCCCTATAGAGAGGAATATTGTTGAGTCCCGGATCTGGTATCTAGATAAAGAAGGCGGCTATAGCCTTGCCTACCGGGACAGCATCTTTGCCGCTGAGAGAAAGCACAATGTTTTTACAGTAAGCCGAGCCAAATTTGACTGCTGGTATGCACAGCAGGCGGCTAAGAAAGGGGCTCTGGTGGTGCCGGCAACAGTGGTTGTTGACCTTCCCCGTGATGAGAAGGGTTTTGTCGTCGGGGTGGTCACGGGCAGGGAGGATGGGGAAGTTCGGGCTAAAATTACCCTGCTGGCGGATGGTATCAATTCCCCGCTGGCAGCCAGCACCGGTTTCCGCCTTGAGCCCAAAGCGGAGGAGGTAGCCTTAGCTGTCAAGGAAATCATTGAGCTCCCGGCTGAAGTCATTGAGGGGAGATTTAATGTCTCGGCGGAGGATGGAGTTACCACAGAGGTATTAGGCGCCATTACTGGTGGCATGAGCGGGGTGGCTGTTATCTACACCAACAAAAGCTCTCTTTCCCTGTCTGTTGGCGCCAACCTGGCTGACTTTGCCGCCGAAAAAATCAAACCCTATGAGCTAATGGAGGAATTCAAACAGCACCCCATGGTAGCCCCCTTAATATCGGGAGGCAAGCCCATGGAATACACCGCTCACTGGCTGGCTGAGGGAGGCTATGATGCTATCCCCAAGCTTTACGGCGATGGCTATCTGATAACTGGCGACTCGGCGATGCTGTTCAATACCCCCCACCGTGAGGGAAGCAATCTGGCTATGGCTTCGGGAAAGATGGCTGCCGAGACAATAATTGAAGCCATGAAAGGCAAAGACTGCTCCCGGGATGGTCTGGCTGGTTATGGGCGGAGACTGGCTGAGTCATATGTTATTAAGGACATGAAAAAATACCGAAGGTTTGGCAGGTTTCTCTACCAAAATAAGGAAATATTCAACCAGCTTCCCCACCTAGCCGCCTTTGCCGGCAGGGAGATTATTACCGTCAACGGCGTCAGCAAGAAAGAGAAGCAGAAGCTGATAATAAGAGAGCTCCGCCGCCAGCTTTCCCTCTGCCGCCTCATTCGCCTTGCCTGGCGGGGGTGGAGGTCAGTAAAGTGAATATAGAAGACAAGCTTTTTTGGGACCGTTTTAAGGTGGATGAAGAAAGCCACCTTAAGATAATTGACGGTGAAAAATGTATCAAAGAGTGCCAGGGGCAGCCCTGCCTTTACCTCTGCCCGGCCAATGTTTATCGCCTGGAGGAGAACCGCATCAGCGTCAGTCATGAGGGGTGTCTTGAGTGTGGCTCCTGCCGTATTGCCTGCCCCCACCTCAACATTGACTGGCGTTTCCCTAAAGGTGGCTACGGGATTAGCCACAAGTTTGGCTAGGAACTAAAGCATGCTGGTGGCGGCTGCTAATCCTCTCTTATTTACTAGAGCCCGCTTGACAAACAGGGGTCAATAGTGCTAAATATAATTAGCAGTCTAAGCCCGAGAGTGCTAATAAGGAGATGAAAGAGATGCTATCTCCTAGAACTGGGACAATACTCAAGTCAATAGTGGGCCAATATATTACTAAAGCGGTGCCGGTGCCGTCCCAGAGTATCCTTAATGACAGCCAGTTGGGGGTAAGTTCGGCTACTATCCGCAATGAGATGGCTCGTCTGGAGAGGGATGGTTATATTTTTCGTCCTCACCCTTCCGCCGGCAGCGTACCTTCTGATAGGGGCTACCACTACTATGTGGAGTCTCTGGGTGGGGTGGCTCTCCCCTTAGCTGAGCAGAGGTTGATAGACCACCTCTTTCATCAGGTGGAGAGGGAGCAGGAGGAGTGGCTACGGCTGGCGGCAGCACTCATTGCCCGCCTGGCGCAAAATATGGCGCTGGTTACCATGCCTAAGTGTCCCGACTGCTGCTTTAAGCATCTGGAGCTGGTTGCCCTGAAAGAGTCGCTGGTGCTGATTGTCCTTGTCCTTCATGGCGCCAGGGTAAAGCAGCAGTTAATCACCTTTGAGCCGGTGATATCTCAATCTGAGTTAATGGCTATGGCGAGCAAGCTGAATGAAGCCTATAGCGGCCTGACGGGCTCTCAGATTGAGGCTAAAGAATTAGCCCTCTCCCCGGTGGAGCAACAGCTAACCGACTGCCTGGTAAAGATAATGCAGGCTGAGGATGAGCAGGATTATGAGGAGCCTTATCTTGATGGCTTGCACTTTACCCTTAACCAGCCGGAGTTTGCCCATACCAACCGCCCGCTGGACTTGATGGAACTGGTTGAGCAGAGAAGCCTGCTGCGGCTTATCCTTCCCGAGGAGCTGGATGTTCACCAGGTGCAGGTAATTATCGGTAAGGAGAATAGGACAGAGGCGGTCCAGAACTGTAGTGTGGTTATCAGGCGCTACGGTCTGCCGCAGGAAGTCACCGGTATTATCGGCGTTATCGGGCCAACCCGCATGCCCTATGCTCATACTATCTCTGCGGTAAGTTATCTCGCCTCGGTCTTGAGTCGGCTGGTGGCTGAGCTCTACGGAGGAGAAGCCGCTGATATCGTTGATGAGGACTAAAAGATAAAAAAGAGAGGTAAACAGTAATGACACAGCCAGAGCCAGGAGAGAATACCAGCGACCAGGCAGAGCCAGAAATTGCCGAGCTTGAGGATGTGGAGGCATTGAAGAAGGCTCTCACTGAGGCGAAGGCAAGGGCAGAATCTAATCTGGCTAACTGGCAGCGAGCCCAGGCTGACTTCATTAACTATAAGCGGCGCAGCCAGCAGGAGATGGAGGAGGTTAGCCGGTTTGGAAACGCCGTGCTGATGCTTAATCTGCTGCCGGCTCTTGATGATTTGGAGCGAGCCTTTGCTTCTATCCCCGACCATCTGGCTAAACTTAGCTGGGTGGATGGTATCAGGCTCATCGGACGCAAGCTCTATGCCAGTCTGGAGGCACAGGGGCTTTCCCCGATTAAGGCAGTCGGGGAGGTGTTTGACCCTAACCTCCATGAAGCGGCGATGCACGGTAAGGGCAAAGAGGGAATCGTTATTGAGGAGCTGCAGAAGGGCTACAAGTTACATGATAGGGTCATTCGGCCGGCAATGGTGGTTGTCGGCAACGGGGAAGAGGAGAAAAAAAGAAGCAAGAAGGGGAAAAGGAAGGAGGAGTAGACTATGGCTAAGGTTATTGGTATTGATTTAGGCACCACCTTTTCCGCAGTGGCGGTAATGGAGGGGGGAGAACCAACGATTATCCCCAATGCTGAGGGCGGTCGCACCACCCCCTCGGTGGTAGCCGTCAGCAAGGCTGGCGAGCGTCTGGTGGGGCAGGTAGCCAGGCGTCAGGCGATTACCAATCCCGACAACACCATCTTCAGCATCAAGCGGTTGATGGGGCGTAAGTTTGATGAACCCACTGTGGAATATGACCGCAAGCTCCTGCCCTTTAAGATAACCAAAGCCGCCAACGGAGATGCCAAGGTGGTGATGGGCAGTAAGGATTATAGCCCACCTGAGGTATCAGCCATGATTTTGCAAAAACTGAAAACAGATGCTGAGGCTTACCTTGGTGAGAAGGTCACCGAGGCAGTCATCACTGCGCCGGCTTATTTCAACGATAGCCAGCGCCAGGCAACCAAGGACGCCGGTAAGATTGCCGGACTTGAGGTGTTGCGCATAATCAACGAACCCACCGCTGCCTCTTTAGCCTACGGGCTGGAAAAGAAAAAAGACGAGACCATCGCTGTCTTTGACCTCGGCGGCGGCACCTTTGATATCTCCATACTGGAGCTGGGGGAGGGCACCTTCCAGGTCAAGTCAACCAACGGCGATACCCATCTCGGTGGTGATGATTTTGACCAGCGGGTTATGGACTGGCTGTGTAATGAGTTCAAGAAAGACCAAGGAATAGACCTGCGGCAGGACAAGATGGCACTGCAGAGGCTAAAAGAAGCCGCCGAAAAGGCTAAATGCGAGCTATCTACTGTCCAGCAGACTGATGTCAACCTACCCTTTATCACCGCCGATGCCAGCGGTCCCAAGCACCTCAACATCACCCTCACTCGCGCCAAGCTGGAGCAGCTGGTAATGGACCTGGTGGAAAAGAGCCTTGAGCCTTGTAAGCAGGCGCTAGCTGACGCTGAAAGAAAACCAGCCCAGATTGATGAGGTAATCCTGGTTGGCGGGCAGACAAGAATGCCGCTGGTTCAGGAGAAGGTAAAGCAGTTCTTCGGCAAGGAGCCCCATAAGGGGGTCAACCCCGACGAGGTGGTTGCCGTCGGCGCCGCCATTCAGGCTGGGGTTCTCAAAGGGGAGGTCAAGGATATATTACTGCTTGATATTACCCCGCTTACCCTGGGCATTGAGACTTTAGGTGGTGTCGCCACGCCCCTTATCTCGCGCAACACCACCATCCCGACATCAAAGAGCCAGATTTTCTCCACGGCTGCTGATAACCAGCCCAGCGTTGAGATTCATGTCCTGCAGGGGGAGAGACCGATAGCGGCTGATAACCGCACACTGGGTCGCTTTATGCTTGATGGTATCCTGCCGGTACCCAGAGGTGTGCCCCAGATTGAGGTCAGCTTTGATATTGATGCCAACGGCATCTTAAATGTTAAAGCTCATGATAAAGGCACCGGACGGGAGCAGAAGATAACCATCACCGCCTCTAGTGGTCTCTCTAAGGAAGAGGTGGAGAAGCTGCAGCGGGAGGCAGAGTCACATGCTGCCGAAGATGCCAAGCGGCGTGAAGAGGTAGAAACACGCAACGCCGCCGACACCCTGGCTTATACCGCCGAGAAGACACTGCGGGAGCAGAAGGACAAGATACCCGCTGACCTAAATCAGGAGGTGGAAAGCAAGATAGCCGCCGTGCGCTCGGCACTTCAGGGGACAGATATTGAGGGCATCCGTCGGGCAACCCAGGAATTAAACGAAGCGATGCAAAAAATAGGTGCCGCTGTCTACCAACAGCAACCACCACCCCCAGGCGAAGAACCACCGGCGGGTGAGCCCCCCAAGGGCAAAGAGGACGAAGGCACCGTGGAAGGAGAATTCCGCGAGGTCTAGAGTGAATTAGAGACAAAATATTATGTGAAAGGTTGCTTATCAGTCTTGTAGTGAAGTGGAAGCCGAGATAGCGAAGGCAAAACAGGAAAGAGAGGAAGCTCAACAGAGGATTGACGAGCTGCTAGACAAGCTAGAATAATTTTAAAGGAGAGCTATAGCAATAGATATAATGAAATATAGAGTATAATAA
Organism: Dehalococcoidia bacterium; assembly: GCA_004376435.1. GTDB lineage: Bacteria > Chloroflexota > Dehalococcoidia > Dehalococcoidales > JAUVZE01 > SOJS01. The sequence goes on along the minus strand of SOJS01000049.1, from coordinate 1,378 downwards.
TATTAGTATATATGTATTTTATGATATTTTTACTACCTATTGACATCTTTATATAAATCGTTGGCTGGAGGGAGGACAACGATAAAGATAAACCGAGTTCTAGTAATAGCAATAATTATCCTTAGCCTTGGTATAGCAGGCATTATTGGCTGCACTGTCGCTCACCAACAGTTGCCAGAATCTAATCCTTCTTCTAGTGAAGAGCAGCAGAGTGAGCAGATTCAACCAAGACCCCACGCTAGTCCTACTCACAACTTCCCCATTGTAGACATAGTTAAGGATTCTCAGTATTGGAACGCAGCTTGGGACGCTACCGAACTTTATCGAAAGCTGTGGTCTATAAATAAATCGTATCGTGAAACTCACACCTATATTGAAGGTGTATTTGATTGTAATGATATGACAATTGATTTGTGGAACATACTTCATAAACAAGGAATCACTTCGGTAATTGTAGTTGGTAACCTGGACTTAGACAAAGAGAGATTTAGAGAGTGTGACCATACTTGGCTGCTTATACAACATAGCAGAGACGGTTCTCTGTATAGATGCTTTATAATAGAATCTACAAATGGTGAAGTCTATGCTTTTGACCTGAAAACAAAAGCGTTTGCACAGTATATAGAAGGCTACTACTATTCATCGCCATCTAACTTTAAAGAAGATAATTAGGGATGCAATACGAACGCCCAGGGAAAGCTACACCAGCTAGAGTAAAAGGAGAGGAAGCTACTAGAAAAATTACGAGAAAGGAGCATAACTATGGCAAAGGTCACTGTGGAAGCAAGTAAGGACGACAGGGTTGTTGTGTTGAGCATTAGCGAATGGGCACGGATTATTGGCTTGTTAGCAAGCTTTGCCCAGACAATGGAGTTATCGCAGCAGGCAATGGAGATGTTGCAGGTAAAAAACACAAGCCAACTTTCGCGGACTATCAAAGACCTACTTAAACCATTGCAGGCAGCTGTTAGTCCACAAAGTCAATGACCCCTTCTTACTTAACGTTAATAGTGTGACCAAAATGACTAAGCCTAGGACAAGGGCAAAACCAGTTTAAAGGGAGGCGAAGCCCCTCTTACATAACCAATTCCCCTCTTAGAACATAGAAGTCATTGCGAGGAGCGGAGCGACGAAGCAAACTAAAAGATAAAGATAAGATTGCTTCGCCTTCGGCTCGCAATGACATATTAGACAGAAGGAGAGGGGGATACAGGGGGTGAGGTAGAGACTAATATGCCAACCAAGCGTGATTACTATGAAGTCCTCAGTGTAGCCAGAAATGCTACCGATGGCGATATAAAGCGGGCATATCGTAAGCTTGCCTTTAAGTATCACCCTGACCACAACCATGATGACGGGGCGACGGAGAAGTTTAAGG
>SOJS01000079.1 GCA_004376435.1 Dehalococcoidia bacterium | reverse complement strand
CCAGCCCCTATTCTATTGACGAGAACCTATGGGGGCGGAGTATTGAGTGTGGTGTTCTGGAAGACCCCTGGGTTGAGCCGCCGGAGGATGTCTTTAGCTGGACAAAATCAGCGGCTGAAGCCCCGGATAAACCCGGCTATGTGGAGATCGGCTTTGAGCAGGGCATCCCCCTCACTATTGATGGCAAGAGAATGGGTGGTGTTAGCTTAATTCGGCGGCTAAACGAGCTGGCTGGTCAGCACGGGGTAGGCAGGATTGACCATGTCGAGAACAGGCTGGTGGGGATAAAGTCAAGGGAGATTTATGAAGCCCCGGCGGCAGTGGTGCTCCTCCAGGGGCACCAGGCACTGGAGGCAGTGACATTAGCCCGAGACCAGTTACGGTTTAAGCAGAAAGTGGCTCAGGAGTATGCCGACCTTGTCTATAATGGTCTGTGGTTCACCTCCCTGCATCAGGACTTAGCTGCCTATGTGCAAAACTCACAGCGTTTTGTTACCGGCACAGTGCGTCTCAAGCTGTTTAAGGGAAGCTGTCGGGTGGTGGGGCGGAAGTCACCCAGCTCGCTTTATGACTTTTCTCTGGCTACCTATGACAAGGGTGATGAGTTTGACCAGAGCGCTGCTCCTGGTTTTATTCACATCTGGGGACTGCCGGTCAGAACCCAGGCGCAGGTGCAGCCAATGGACAAAGGTCTGCCGGGTAGCCTAGAAAAAAGTGGAGGATAGCAAGTGAGCCATATACGGGGCCGTTTTCAAAAAGATGCCGATAAGCTGGTAAGCGGCTATACTGCCTCCATTCCCTTTGACTGGCGTCTTTTCAAGCAGGACATTGCCGGCAGTGTTGCCCATGCCCGGATGCTGGCAAAGCAGGGGATAATCTCAGGTAGTGATGCCGAAACTATTATTAACGGGCTGGAATCTATCAGGCAGGAGATAGAGCAGGGTAAATTTCAGTTCAAAACCGAGCTTGAGGACATCCATATCAATATTGAGGCTCGCCTGCTGGAGAAGGTGGGTGAGGTGGGTGGCAAACTGCACACCGCTCGCTCTCGTAACGACCAGGTGGCTTTAGACCTGCGCCTCTTTACTAAGGAGGCAATCGCTGACACCATAACTGGCTTGAAGGAACTGCAGAAAGCACTAATCAGTCTGGCGGAGGATAATAAAGATGTCGTTATGCCCGGCTATACCCATCTCCAGCCGGCACAGCCGGTGCTGCTGGCACACCACCTGCTTGCCTATTTTGAGATGCTCCAGCGTGATGTTGAGCGCTTTGGCGACTGCTTAAAGCGGGTTGATGTCCTGCCTCTGGGCAGCGGTGCTCTGGCTGGGGTTGCCTATAATGTTGACCGCCAGTTCCTGGCTCGTGAACTGGGCTTCAGTAAGATAAGCGGCAACAGTATTGATGCCGTCTCTGACAGGGACTTTATAATTGAGTATGAAGCCGCCGCCAGTATCTGTATGATGCACCTCTCCCGACTGGCTGAGGAGATTATTTTGTGGTCTTCAGCCGAGTTTGATTTTGTTGCCCTTGATGAGGCTTTTGCCACCGGCTCAAGCATTATGCCCCAGAAGAAAAACCCTGATGTCGCCGAGCTGGCACGGGGTAAGACGGGGAGAGTCTATGGTCGGCTTATGGCACTGCTGGCCACGATGAAGGCGCTGCCCCTAGCCTATAACCGGGATATGCAGGAGGATAAGGAAGGTCTTTTTGATACTGTCGCCACACTTCTGTCTACGCTGAAGGTATTTAGCGGCATGGTGAAGACGCTAAAGATTAAGGCGGAAAATACCCGGCGGGCAGTTGAAGGTGGCTATATCCTAGCCACTGACCTGGCTGACTATCTGGTGAAGAAGGGGGAGCCATTCCGCAGCGCTCACGGCATCGTCGCCCGACTGGTGAGCTACGCCATAGAAAAGAAGAAGCCTTTTAATAAGCTTGACCTTGACGAATATAAGCGCTTCTCCCCCCTCTTTGGGGAGGATGTCTACTCTATTAGCATTAAGTCATCTCTTGCCGCTCGGGATATTTTTGGCGGCACTGCCCCAAAGCAGGTGGCGCCGGCACTGGCTAACGCCAGAAAGATAATCGGAGGGCAGAAATAGGGTTATAGGAAAGAATTTAGCCAGCCTTAACCGCTTTATGCTGGGTTCTTAGGCATCTGGTGCACAGGTTAAGCCGTTTTGGCTTGTTATCTACAGTAACAGTGGCTGGATGAATATTGGGCACCCAGCGGCGGTTGGTACGGCGTTTGGAGTGGCTTACATTATGACCAAATTGGGGCGTTTTGCCACATAAATCGCACTTCAATATATTATCTCCTTTGACTGTCAGAGGGGTTTGTTATAAAATGCTGCTCATAATATTACCATAATAAGGTAAGGTTAGCAAGGACGGGGAATAATGAAACAGGTTAAGACTGTCAGCGGGCAGGAGCTGAGGGAGATGTTGGCCACGGCTACTTCTTGGCTGGAGAAGAGCGTTTCCGATATTGATGCCCTCAATGTCTTCCCGGTGCCCGATGGTGATACCGGGACTAACATGCTGCTTACCATGCGTTCCTCTGTTGAGGAAGCCTATCGGGTTTCAGACCAGAGTGCCTCAGCGGTGGCTCAGGCTATAGCTAAAGGGGCGCTGATGGGGGCGCGGGGTAATAGCGGCGTCATCCTATCGCAGATTTGGCGTGGTCTGGCGCAGGGTCTGGCGGAGAAGGAGTCATTTAATGGCAGTGAGCTGGCTGGTGCCCTGCTTCAGTCGTCGGAGATGGCTTATAAAGGGCTGGCTGACCCGGTGGAGGGAACTATCCTTACTGTGGTCAGGGAAGCGGCCACAGCGGCTCAGGCTCAAGCTGCCGGCAGCAGCAATGACCTGATATCAGTTCTGGAGGCTACGGTTAATGCCGCCAGCGAGTCGGTGGCTAATACCCCTAGCCTCCTCCCGGTGTTGAAGGAGGCTGGGGTGGTTGATGCTGGTGGGCAGGGACTTTATACCATTCTGGAGGGTGCCCTCCGCTATCTTAGAGGTGAGGCGGCGGAGATGCAGTTCCGCAAGCCCCAGATGATTGCCAGTAGTATCCCGCTGGCTACCAGACTGCCCCAGATAATGGCGGTGGAAGAGGTGCCCTATGGGTATTGTACTGAGTTCCTGCTTAGAGGGAAAAAACTTAAGCCGGAAAAGCTTAAAACCAAGCTGGAGAAAAAGGGAGAGTCTCTAATTGTTGTCGGTGATGAATCCACGGTCAGGATTCATATCCATACCTATGACCCGGGTGATGTTATTCGCTATGCCACCTCCTTGGGCACAATGCACCAGGTAAATATCCGCAATATGGACGAGCAGCACCAGGATTTCTTGGAGATGCAGAAGGAGAGGGCGCCGGCAGTTGATGTTGGCATACTTGCCGTCGTCTCCGGGGATGGGCTTAGTGAGGTCTTCAGGAGCTTGGGGGCGGTTGTTGTCTCCGGTGGACAGACGATGAACCCCAGCACCAAGGACCTGCTCCATGCAGTAGAGGCGGTGGTGTCAGATAAGGTTATT
>SOJS01000008.1 GCA_004376435.1 Dehalococcoidia bacterium | reverse complement strand
GAAGCTGAAGAGGCAGGCGCTGCGCTTTATGAGGGATTAGTGGAGCTGTTAATACTATCACCAGTAGATTTGGCTCAGATTAAGAAATTGGAAGAAAGCCTGTCCCAGGTTCCAGACCTGCGTCTGGTATTGGTTAGCGGCTCGGTTGATGAAGGCATGAGGATTGCTGTATCAGCCGGGAAACCTATGTCATTAGTTGATATCCTGAGAAAAATGCCGCTGGTAGCCCAGGCAGATAAAAAGGACAAGGAAATTCAGCTTAGTCTAAAAGCAGAATAATTATAGACTTAAAGGGTCGGTAGCCTTACCGCTGTCTGATTCTTCTCCGCAACCGGAAGCCAATAATAGCTAGCAGCACGACACCAAGCCCTATCCATATATAGATAGTCCAGCCAGGCATTAATGGTGATGGAGAACCGATATAAAATAACATCGGTATCGCCCATTTACCCTCATTAGAAGCACCATCTACTGCCCTTATCCGCCAGTAGTAGGGGGTGTTGGCTTCGGCTGGCTCTAGCCTCTCCTCTGTGGTGTATTCTGAATCAACCAGCCCTTCCTTCTCCAGCACAATGGTGGTGAAGTTATCATCCGTCCCTATCTGGAGGGTGTAGGTTACACCGCTGGGGTCAGTAACATCCGACCAGTCAAGGTACACTTCCCCTTCTACCGTGGCTGCTAGCTCTGGTAGCTGGGGCATCGGTGTTGGCGGCGCTTCCGCTTCCAGGACGAAGGTATCGCTGAAGATAAGGGTGCCATCAGTGGCGGCTACATTGTGGTCTCCGGCGATACCGGGCGGAACAGTAAAGGTAGCCCTGAAATTGCCGGCACTGTCAGCGATAGCTGCTCCTACCTCGGTATCATCATAGGTGATGGTGAACTCATCGCCGCTGCTAAAGCCGGTGCCATGGACGGCAAGCTCCATACCAACATGTCCCGGTGAGGTCTGGCTTGTAATTGGATATAGGCTAATGCCAGGCACCACAGTCAAATCGGCATCAGCCCGGTTGATAGTTTCACCCCTGGCTCCTATTTTACTGGTGCCGATGGTGACGTGGGAGGGCACGGAGAAGCTGGCGCTAAAGCTGCCATTGCGGTCGGTGTTTATGAATAGGGGTGTGGTGGCCACCCGGTAGCTATCAACGGTGATGGTTATATGTTCGTCATCGTTAAAGCCGGTGCCGCTGACTGTTATCTCATCACCTACCGACCCCGATGCTGGGTCTAGGGTTACTTCTGGCTCGACGCTGAACTCAACCTCGGACTCATTGCCGGCTTCATCAGAGGCGGTGATGGTGTGAGCGCCGGCGGTGCTTTCCGGGATGATAATAGTGCTGGTGAATTCGCCATTAATATCGACCTCGCTGGCACCACTGGCTATTTCAATATCATCGCCATCATACTCAATAGTAATCTGCTGGTTGGCGACGAACTTGTTGCCGCTAATCTCAACCTCACTGCCTGCATAACCCTCTTCAGGGCTTATCTCAATCTCACCGCCGATTACCGTAAACTGGGCAACGGCGACTATAGTGGGGTCGCCACGGTAGGCAGCATAGACATAGTAATCACCACCGTGCACATATTCTGTATCTTCACCATCGGTAAGTTGATAAGGCACCCGGAAAAAGGTGTCTATTTCGCCCTCATCGGGGTCACCTAAATCACCGGCTGAGGTTTTCACTACCTGCTCGTAGGCATTAAGGTCTTCAATCTCATCGTCCACCTCAGCTTCGTGGCTGGATAAATAGATATAGACTCTTCCCCCCGGCTCATAATCGGAACCGGTAACCGTAATCTTATCATCGATGTCTCCCTTCTTTGGGGAGAGGGAAATATCCTCATCATTGGCGTAAGCCGGAATGGCCGACAACATCATCAGCAGGGTAATGGTTAATATCAGGATGGAGCTGGCTTTAAAGTGTTTCATTTGCCTCTTCTTATTAAGGGCGTCTTTTTTAAGTAGACTGGCGTAATAATAGACTATAGTTAGTGCCTCGTCAATGCCGGTGCCGTCATCAGGAGACTTGATACTAGCCAGTGGCTTGACGTAACTAGGCGGCTCTGCCTATAATAGACCAACTTTAGCCGCTGGCTGATTGCTGGTTTGATGCCAAGGGGGTATTTTTGGAGTACTTCTTGAATGACCTGCAGCAGACGGTCAAGAAGATGGCGAGGACTATTGCCGAGGAAAAGGTATTACCGGTACGGGCAGAGCTGGACGAAAAAGAGGAGTTTCCCTGGGCGATAATGAAGCACCTTGCCGATGTTGACCTGTTCCGGGTCTTTGTTCCTGAAGAATATGGGGGTTTGGGCGGTGGCTGTCTTGAGCTGTGTCTGGTTTTTGAGGAGCTGAGCCGGGCTTGCTGCGGGGTGGCGGTGAGCTATGCGGCTAGCTCTCTGGGCGCCACCATGCTTCTGGAGTATGGCAGCCAGGAGCAGAAGCAAAAATACCTGCCTGATATTGCCAGCGGCAAGAGACTGGCCGCCTTTGCCATCACTGAGGCTGAGGCGGGCAGTGATGTTGGTGCCATGAAGACAACTGCCACCAAAACAGACAGGGGCTATGTAATTAACGGGACGAAACAGTTTATCACTAATGGTGGCGAGGCGGAAATCTACGCCGTTATTGTCCTGACGGCTAAGGAGAAGGGCGCCCGCGGTGCCAGCGCCTTTCTGGTGGAGAAGGATACACCTGGTTTTTCCTTCGGCAGGGAGGAGAAGAAGATGGGTATCCGTGCTTCGGCAACACGGGAGCTGGTTTTTGAAGACTGCCTTGTCCCAGAGGAGAATATTATCGGTCGGGAGGGGATGGGCTTCATTATGACGATGAGGCTTTTTGACCTCTCCCGCCCTGGAATAGGGGCTCAGGCGGTCGGGCTGGCTCAGGGAGCTCTGGAAGCGGCGACAGGCTATGCCAAGAAGCGTATCCAGTTTGGGCAGCCGATTATTTCTTTTCAGGCGATTCAGCACATGCTAGCCAACATGGCGACTGATGTTGAGGCGGCTAGAGCTCTGGTTTATGCCGCCGCCAGGACTGTTGATAGTGGGGGCAGGGGTTTTACTATGGAATCAGCCATGGCTAAGGTCTTTGCCTCGGATGTGGCTATGAGGGTGACTACTGATGCCGTGCAGATTTTGGGTGGGGTGGGCTATATGCGTGATTATCCAGTGGAGAAGATGATGCGGGATGCCAAAATCCTGCAGATATATGAAGGCACCAACCAGGTTTTAAGGAATGTTATCGCCTTTGAATTAAGAAAGAAGAAGCAATTTTAGGCTCTGTTTGTAGAAAGGAAGAGTAGATTATGGGAGCTCTACCCAAACGAAAATATGCTAAGGCACGCCAGGGCAAGCGCCGCCGCCATCTTGGGCAGAAGATGCCGCCTCTGGACAGCTGCCCGCAGTGCCATAGCCCCAGGCTGGCGCACCATGTCTGTCCTACCTGCGGCAGTTATGCCGGCAGGGAGGTTATTGAGGTTGAGAAGCCAAAGAAAAGTCAGTAAGGGCAGGTAGTGGTGATAGCCTTAAAAATTGCTAGGGAGGGGTTTAAGTGGATGAGACGGCAGGGG
>SOJS01000062.1 GCA_004376435.1 Dehalococcoidia bacterium | reverse complement strand
GTCGGTGCCCCTTCATAAACATCGGGCACCCACATATGGAAGGGGACGGCGGCAATCTTAAAGCCGAAGCCAGCTATCAGCAGCACTATGCCTAAAGTAAGCGCTGGGCTGGCGAGCAGAACCTGCGGGGACATAGCCTGAATAACCCGGGCAATCTCCCCCAGCTGTGTCTGGCCGGTAAAGCCAAAGACCAGCGCCATGCCGTAGAGGAGAACCGCTGAGGCAACCGCCCCCAGCAGCAGGTATTTCAGCGAGGCTTCGCTTGACTTACGGTCTTTGAGAAAGCCAACCAGGATATAGAGAGAAATGCTGGTCAGCTCCAGGGCGATATAGATGGAGATTAGCTCAGTGGTGGCTGCCATCAGCATCATGCCCAGCGTGGAAAGCAGTATCAGGGCATAATACTCACCCTGAAAGCGGGCAAATTTGGAGGCATAATCCACCGAGGTCAGAATAACCAGGGCGGCAATGCCTAAGAAAAGCAGCTTGAAGAAGAGGGCAAAGTTATCCACCGCCAGCATGTTGTTGAAGATAGCCTGGGAGCTGCCTCCCCACATAATCAGAGTAGCCCCGGCAGACACCACCAGCCCCACCAGGCTGACCACCACCAGCACCCCCTTCCGCGAGATAAACAAGTCAAGCAGGACCACCGCCAGGGCGAACCCAGCCAGACTCAACTCCGGTATAAATAGCTCAAGGTTCAAATGCTCTCTCCTTTAGCCACCTATTAAGCCAACTATGGGCGCAATGCCCAGCTTGATAACATCGGTCAAAATTGCCGGATAGATACCGACCAGCATAATAACGGCGATAAAGGTGAATATCGTCACCCGCTCCAGAATATCAGCATCAGCGACCTTGCTATACTGCTCCAGCACCGGTCCATAGAATATCCGCTGTAGCATCCACAGAATATAGCCGGCGGTGATAACAATACCGAACACGCCGAGAAGGGTGTAGAGCTGAATGCCGGCAACGGCGGTGCTGGAGAAACTGCCGACAAAGACTAGAAACTCAGCGGCAAAGCCGCTGGTTGTGGGCAGTCCCAGAGACGCCAGACCGGCGACCGAGAAGACAACGGCAATAATCGGCATCTGCCGTGCCAGACCGCCCAGCTTCCTCAGGTTGCGCTCACCGGTGTTGTGCATCACCAGACCGGCCATGGCAAAGAGAAGCCCGGTAATAACGCCGTGGCTGAACATCTGCAGACTGGCGCCAATCAGGCTCACCTGACTTAAGGCAAAGATGCCCAGCAGCACATAGCCCATGTGGCTGATGCTACTATAGGCAATCAGCCGCTTTAAGTCAGTCTGTCTTAAGGTTACTGCCGCCCCGTAGAGGACACTAATCACCGCCAGGATAACCAGCAGGGGGGCATAATCCCTGGCAACCTGGGGGAAGATAGTGACACAGAGGCGAATCATCCCGTAGCCGCCCATCTTGAGCAGCGCCCCAGCCAGGACAACACTGACCGCTGTCGGTGCATCAGTATGGGCATCGGGCAGCCAGGTATGGAGTGGAAAGACGGGCAGCTTGACAGCGAAGCCGGTAAGGAGAAGGAAGAAAATAGCCGCCACCGGGATGACCGCCCGCAATGGCTCTAGCCCGCCGCTGGCGATATCCACCATGCTGAGACTGCCGGTGGTGAAATATAAGCTGAGGATGCCAGCCAGCATCAGGGCACTGCCGAACAGAGTATAGACAACATACTTTATCGCTGAGTATTCCCGCCTGCCCGTCCCCCAGATGGAGATGAGGAAATACATCGGGATAATCTCAATCTCCCAGAAGAGGAAGAACAGAAGAAGGTCAAGGGAGCAGAATACCCCTAAGATGCTCGTCTCCAGAAGAAGGAGCCAGGCAAAATACTCCCGTGGTCTTAAGTCAATCTTCCACGAAATAAGCACTACCAGGAAACCGAGAAAAGCCATCAGCACTACCAGAGGCAGGCTCAAGCCGTCCACGCCGAGGTGGTAGTTGGCGTTAAGCGGTGCAATCCAGGATAATTTTTCCTCAAACTGGATTACGCCGACGGCGGCTCGGTCGAAGCTGGCAAAGAGAACGATAGACAGCACCAGCGGGATGAAGGTAAAGAGAGCCGCCAGGCGCTTGATTAGCCGTGATGATAGCCCGGGCAGGAAGGCAATTAGAATCGCCCCCGCCAGCGGCAGGAAGATTATCCATGTCAGATAGCTAAAGTCCAATTACACTGACTCCTATCTTATTTACCAACCTCTCCCCCTCAAGTCCCCCTCTCCTTCAAAGGAGAGGGGGAAGGAGTCTTTCGAGAGGGGCGAAGCCCCTCTCCGACACCCTGTTAGATTAACCCCTTTCAAGCTTCCCCTGATAAACATACTTATCAATATCTAACTGAAGAAATATAAACAAAGCACAATAGCCAAAATGCCAATCCCGATGAACAGGCCATAAAGCTGCAGTTGCCCGGTATGCACCTTTCTGATAGCCCTGCCCCCGGCGATGGTGGCGTTAGCCACCCCGTTGACCGCCCCATCAACACCACTGCTATCAAATATCTGCAGGCCGGCAAAGAGACCGTTGACCAGTGTCCGGCCGACAAAGACATTCTCATAAAGCTCATCAAAGAAGTATTTTCTATAAAATAGAGTATGGAGCGGCTTAAAGAGACCGCCGATTCTTTCCGCCGACAGCCACCTCTTACTATATATGGCATAGGCAAGGAGAATACCCAGCCCGGCCAGTATCAGCGATAGCCAGGGGAGGGGGTGGGTCAGGATGCCAAAGAAACCCTCGGCAAAACCCATGGTTTGGCCATGACCCATAAAGGCGCCAAACTGCCCGGAAACATTCCACAGGCCGGAGACTACCGCCAGCACTGCCAGGAATACCATCGGCATCACCATTACCGACGGCGATTCATGGGGGTGAGCACCACCTTCGGGGCCGCCGCCGCGATAGTCACCGCCGAAGGTCATAAATACCGCCCGGAACATATAGAAGGCGGTCATAAAGACGGTTATCAGCGCCAGGGCGAAGAGGATGCCGTTGCTCTCCAGCGAGCTGGCTAATATCTCGTCCTTGCTCCAGAAGCCAGCTAGGGGCCAGATGCCGGCAATGCTCAATGAGGCGATGACAAAGGTGGCATAGGTCCACGGCATCACCTTCCTCAGCCCGCCCATCAGCCGCATGTCAAAGGTACCGCTGGCATGGTTGACACTGCCGGCTCCCAGAAAGAGCAGCGCCTTGAAAAAGGCATGGTTAAACAGGTGAAAGATGCCGATAGCTATCCCCCCCGTCCCCAGACCGAGCATCATATAGCCCAGCTGGCTGATGGTGGAATAGGCCAGCACGCGCTTGATATCGTTCATCACCAGCCCCATAGTGGCGGCGAAGATGGCGGTAAAGCCGCCGATAATGGCAACCGTCATCATTGCCTGCGGTGAGTGCTCAAAGAGGGGGAACATGCGCGCCACCAGAAAAACACCGGCGGCGACCATGGTAGCGGCATGGATAAGGGCGCTGACTGGGGTCGGGCCCTCCATGGCATCCGGCAGCCAGGTATGGAGCGGGAACTGGGCTGACTTGCCCACGGCGCCGGCAAAGACGCCAATCGCTACCCAGGTGAGGGTGGTGCCAGCCAGTGCCCCGGCTATCGCTAGGTTATGCAGCGTAGCAATATCAAAGGTGCCAGTGTTGAAGAACAGCACCAGAATTGCCGCCAGGAAGCCAAAGTCGCCAAGTCGGGTAACAATAAACGCCTTCTTGGCGGCATTGGCTGCCGCCGGGCGGTGGAACCAGAAGCCAATAAGAAGATAGGAGCATAAGCCGACCAGCTCCCAGAATACATAGAGGAGAAGCAGGTTATCCGCCATAACCAGACCGAGCATGGAGGCGGTAAAGAGAGACATCCAGCCAAAGTAACGGTGATAGCCAGGGTCTCCCTTCATATAGCCCTGTGAGTAAATCTGCACCATCAGGCTGACCACGGT
>SOJS01000073.1 GCA_004376435.1 Dehalococcoidia bacterium | reverse complement strand
CTAAAGCAGAAATAGCCATAATTGGGGGAGGTGTCATCGGCGGCTCTATAGCCTATCACCTGGGCAAGCAGGGAGTACCCTCTCAGATAATTGAGATGGACGCTATCGCCAGCCAAGCCTCAGGAAAGGCGTGGGCAATTATGGCGCCAGCCGGTGGTATGATGTTATACGAAGGCCATCAGCAGTATGTGAGCCTCTACGATGAGAGCTTTGACCGGTTCCCCCGGCTGGCCCAGGAGCTAAAGGAAGAGGGAGGGGTGGACATAGAGTTTGGTGAACTTCCACGGCTCAACATTGTCTTTGGGGAAAGTAAGGCAGAGAAACTTAAAAAGCAAGTATCTGAGCTGGAGAAAGAAGGTTATAATATCTTCAGATGGCTTACAGAAGATGATGTAAAGGCGATATACCCGGACATTCTCCCCAAAGTTAGCGGGGGAGTGCTCTTCCCCGGCAGCCAGCTAGAGCCCTATAAGTATACCCTTGCCCTGGTTCAGGCAGCAGAGAAAACAGGTGCCAACATCAGGCAGGGCGAGGCAGTAGGGTTTCGCCATAAAGGGCAGAGGGTTACCTCAGTCACCCTTGCCACCGGAACCGAGGTTGAGGCTGATGTGGTGGTCCTGGCTATGGGAGCCTGGATTGGAAAGGGCACTTCCTGGCTGGGAAAGGAGATACCCATCAAGACTAGGCTGGAGCAGTGCCTGAGGTTGGAGGTGCCCCAGCCGCTTCCCTCATATGGGCTTGTGAACGGCGGGGTTTCGATTATCCCCAAGGTCAATGGTTCAGTGATAGTGGGACGTTCCTTCATTTACGGACCTCGTCCGGAGATAGTAGATTTTGATGATACGCCAACCGAAGAAGCCAAGATGAGAATGGTCGAGGGGTCAGCGGCCTTACTCTCCAGCATGGAAAGGGCCAAGTTAGTTGAGCACAGAGCCGGGTTTGAGGTTGAACTCCCCAACGATATTTTACTCAGACTGGGCCGCCTCCCCGGGTGGGACAATGTTTATCTAGTTGCCTTGCAGACGATGGGTATAATGCTCAGCCCGGCAATAGGCCAAGCTATGGCTAACCTCATCATCAAAGGCACCGAAAAATCCATAGAGCACCTAAACCCGGCCAGGTTATACGAGCCAGGGGATCACGATTAATTAAAGATAAGTCCTTTTCTGAGGTGGACCCCATCATTTGGACAGAATAGGGGCTATATTAAGAGAGGGTCCCGCTGTCCTTAGGGGGCTTGTTGCTGTCGAGTATTTTACCAGACCTTCATGTGTAGTTTCCATTGTGCTTGAGATGAATATCTCGGTAGGTGTCAGGTAGCCCAGGGCCTGGTGGGGGTGCTAGGTGTTATAGAAACGAAAGTAGTTGCCGATTTAGGGGGTTAAAATGAACAAAGAAAAAAGAGGAGGTCAAAATGGGTAAGGGGAGAGTGCTAATAATAGGAGCAGGAGCACAGGGTGGGCCATGTGTCTCAATTCTGGCAAGGGATAAAGATATATCTGAGGTAGTCTTAGCTGATTTAGACATTGACCTGGCAAACAAGGTTAAGGCCAAAGTAAAAAATGATAAGCTCAAGACTATGAGGGTAGATGCGAGTGATGTTGAGAGTATTGTGAAAGCCGCCGAAGGTGTAGACGTTATCATCAACCTGACACTGACTGAATTCAACTCTAATATCATGCAAGCTGCCCTGAGATGTGGAGCCCACTATGTTGATACATCTTTTGGGGAAGGTAGCTCCTCAGACATACGCACCACAGATAATATCCTGGCACAGATGATGGAAAACAGACCTCTTAGCTTCGATAAAGAATACAAAGAAGCTGGTTTGACAGCTCTACTTGGGTGTGGCGCGTCTCCTGGGACTGTTAATGCGTTAGCCAGATATATGTGTGACAAACTGGATAGTGTGGATGAAATACGTATTAGAGTCGGCCGCAGACCTCTGGCAAGCTCTGGGGAAGTTGTTAAAGGTTGGGCACCAACGTGGTCTCCTTTCCGGGCACTCTGGGGCTACGCAGTTGAGCCCACAATATTTGAGGATGGAAAATATAAAAAGTACCCTATCTATAGTAAGTGCGAAGACTACGAATTCCCTGCTCCTATTGGCACAATTCCGCTTGTTTACCATCAACACCAGGAACCGATAAGCCTCCCATATTTTATAGGCAAAGGCATTAAGTACTGTGACTTCAAGTATACTATAGACAAAGAGGTTGGTACCTTAATTAAGACAGGGCTTTCTAGTTCGGAACCCGTGGAGGTGAAAGGTGTCAAGGTTGCGCCTCGAGATGTTTTGCTGAAGATAGTACCTCGTCCGGGGGATATGTTCTTAACTGAAGATGAAAAGACGGCTAGTCTTCCACTAAAAGTCGCTGCAGGTTGTGTAGTAGAAGTAACCGGGGCGAAATCAGGCCAAAAAGTGGAATATAAGGCGTCATTCCCCATTGTCCTCTATTCCAGCCCAGAGGAAAGATTGGAGCTTTATAGAAGATTTGGGGCAACAAATATTTATGTTTGCCTCCCAGCAGTTGTAGGGGCCAAGATGTGCATGGCAGGTGATGCAGAAAAGGGTGTTATTGGCTCCGAGTGTCTGGATCCAATAAAGTTCCTAGAAATGATGGCACAATCAGGTTGGCCGTTGAAATTTGCAGAAACTTGCTCAAAAGAAGTTTGTATAACTCCATAATAAAATAGAGAAAAAACATAGGTGGTTATACATGGCTGGAATTAAGAGACTAGCAGTTATACCCAATAAAGGAATTGGCTAAACGTGAAATGTGTGTTCAAGTCACAATAAAAAAGGAACTTGCATAATCTAGGCTGTTTAAAAATAAAGGGAGAAATTGTTGACCCTGAGCATAGGAGGAAGCTTAATGAGCTCTGGCTTGAGGTGAAGGCTGAGTGAGAGGAAACCTGGTGAGTTCTGGCCTGAGTTGAAGACTACTGCGTGAATGGGCTGGAAAATAACTAACTACAGGGGATTGACAATAGGCTTCTGTCAAAGACCCTGAAAGGAGGTGGTGCGATGGTATAGAGCCCGCAAGGGAGAGCGCTTTAGATAAGCGCACATAAAGTCTTTAGAGAAACCTTGTCTCCATAGCAAAGAGGGGATATTAGGTTTATATACCCTTTATGGGGACAGAGAGAAAAAGGAGAAAATAAATGAAAGGAAAATTGAAAGGAGTGCTGGGGGTAGCCCTGTCGCTGGTAATGGTTCTTAATATAAATGTAGGAGGTTAAAGTCTTATGGCTGAAGGTAAAAGTATAATTGTCCACTGTGAAGCTAGTGAAGGAAAGCTGGCAACAATCGCCACTGAGCTGCTGGGGTGCGGCCGAAAGCTGGCTGATGAGCTGGGGCAGGAACTTGGCGCTGTGCTTGTCGGCAGCGGGGTAGGCAGTCTGGCCAAGGAGGCTATCTCCTTTGGTGCCGATAGAGTATATGTAGTTGACGACCGGCTGCTTAAAGACTACCAGACAGACTCCTATGTATCAGCCCTGGAAAAGGTAATAAAACAGGCAACACCCCAGATTCTCCTTCTGGGGCAGACCTCTATCGGGCGTGATTTAGCACCAAGGCTGGCTTTCAGACTAGAGACAGTAGCCTCTATGGACTGCGTTCAGCTGGCTATTGACACCACTTCAAAGCGGCTGCTGATGACCAAGCCCGTCTTCGGCGGTAATGCGCAGGCTATCTTCACCAGTGAGTCCTCCCCCCAGATAGCCACCGTGAGAGCCAAGGCATTCTCACCCTTGGCGCCAGATACCTCAAGAAAAGGGGAGGTCATCTCCATTGACGCTGCTTTAGACCCATCAGCCATAAGAGCCAAGGTGCTTAAGAAGGTAGCTGAGGAGGTGGAGGGAATAAAGCTTGAGGATGCCGAGATAGTGATTGGCGGCGGGCGGGGCATCGGCAGCGCTGACGGTTTCAAACAGCTTGAGGAGCTGGCTAAATTACTAAAGGGGGCAGTGGGTGCTAGCCGACCACCCTGTGACAATGGCTGGATACCAGACCCACTCCTGATAGGGCTCACCGGCAAGATTGTCGCCCCCGACCTCTATATTGCCATCGCCCTTTCCGGCTCCAGCCAGCACATGACTGGCTGTAGCGGTGCCAAGACTATTATCGCCATCAACAAAGACCCCGAGGCAAACATCTTTCGCGAAGCCCGCTTTGGCGTCGTTGGTGACTGGAAGAAGATACTTCCTGCCTTCGCCGATAAGGTCAAGGAGCTTGTTGCCGGGTGAAAGGCTAGCTTTTTTCCGCCTGTCTCTGGGCAATAATCTTCTGGGCGATATTAGTTGGCACTTCCTCATAGTGGCTGGGGGCTATTGTGTAGCTACCCCTGCCCTGAGTTATTGACCTCAAGTCTATGGCATAGCGCAAGACCTCAGCCAAGGGCACCTGAGCCTCAATAACATTGGTGCCGTCCTCCGGGTTCATCCCCTGCACCCGGGCTCGCCGGGTATTAAGGTCACCAATAATATCACCGGTGAAATCCTCGGGGACAGTCACCTTGATATTCATTATTGGTTCCAGCAAGATTGGCTGCCCCTGAGATAACCCCTGCTTCAGTGCCCCGGCACCGGCAATCTTAAAGCATATCTCCGAGGAATCAACCGGGTGGAAGCTACCATCATAGACTGTTGTCTTTATGTCAACAACAGGGTAGCGAGCCAGAATCCCCTCCCGCAGTGCCTCATTAACCCCCTTCTCCACCGCTGGAATATAATTTCTGGGGATGGCGCCGCCGACTATTTTACCACCAAACTCAGTGCCACTATCGCGGGATAGAGGCTCCAACTTCAACAGGACATGCCCATACTGACCGTGCCCTCCTGTTTGTTTCTTGTGCTTATACTCAGCCTTGGCGGGCACAGTAATCGTCTCTTTATAGGGAACCTTGGGCGTGTCCAGCTTAACACTAACCCCAAACTTGCGCACCATCTTCTCCGCTGCCGCCTCAAGGTGGGTCTCACCAAGCCCGGAGAGAATGGTCTCACCGGTATCAGCATTCCTGCTCACCCGAAGGGTGGGGTCTTCCTCAGACAGGCGGCTTAAGGCTGCCCCCAGCTTATCCAGGTCAGCCTTGGTCTTGGGGTGCACTGCCTGATTAAAAATAGGCTCCGGGAACTTAATGGCGTCTATTTTTAGCGGCTTGTCCCGACTGGACAGGGTGTCCCCGGTGCCAGTCAAGCTCAACTTAGCCACAGCGCCGATATCCCCGGCTTTAACTTCAGATACCGGCTCCTGATTTTTGCCGCGCAGGGTAAATAGCTGACCGATACGCTCTCCCTCACTGCGGGTAGCGTTCCATACCTGGGAATTGCTGGCTATGGCACCGTGGTAAACCCGAAAGTAGGTAAGCTTGCCGACATAGGGGTCAGCGCTCGTCTTAAACACCAGCGCCGCTAGCGGCTCTGTCTGGCTTATCTCAATCGCCTTGCCAGCAACAGCCACCTTCCCCTCCTTGGGCGAAGGCAGGTAATTACAAACCGCATCCAAAAATAAGCCCACCCCTATATTCCGCACTGCCGAGCCGACCAGAACAGGCACGATTTTGCCACTCAGCGTTGCCTGTCTTAAGCCATCACTAATCTCCTGCTGGGTAAGCTCCTTACCGTCCAGATACTTCTCTATTAACCTGTCATCAATCTCCGCCGCCGCCTCCACCAGCTTCTCCCGAAAGGAATCAACCTGACCTTGCAGGGAAGATGGTATCTCAGCCTCCTTTTCACCGATATAGCCTTTCATTGTCACCAGGTCAACCACACCCTGAAAACTACTCTGGGCACCTATCGGTAGCTGAAGGGGCAGGCATTTTGAGCCAAACCTCGCCTTTAGTTCGTCAAAGGTGCGGTAAAAATCAGCATTCTCTCGGTCCATCTTATTAACAAAAATAAGGCGGGGAAGGTCAGCCGCCTCACAGAATCCCCACGCCTGCTCACTACCAACCTCAACACCAGAGGCAGCACAGAGCACAATAACTGCCCCATCACTGACCCTCATCGCCGCCTTCACCTCGCCGACAAAGTCAGGATAACCAGGAATATCAATAAGGTTAATCTTATTCTTCTGCCACTGGCAGGGAAGAATAGTCAGATTAAGGCTAATCTGGCGCTTTATCTCATCAGGGTCATAGTCCGAGGTGGTTGAACCATCCTCCACCCTGCCCAGACGGGTAATTGCCCCCGAGGTAAACAGGGCTGCCTCAGCCAGTGATGTCTTACCAGCACCACTATGAGAGAGTAGAACAATGCCGCGAATGTTTTCCAGGTCGTATTGTTGCATCTAATCACCTGCTCTCTTTGTTCTGGCTACGCCAGTATTATAGTTTACAATATGAAGATTGGGCAAATTGCTTTCGGCTGGAGATTATGATTTATGGGGACGCCTTCTCCGAAACAGGGACATAAGCCATAAGAAACCAATTATACCAATAAAGGGAAACGGCTGACCGCCGCCGCTGGTAATAACAACGGCAGATGCCGCCGCTGGCTCCAAGGGAGCAATTTCCTCATCAGATATCTCATATGCCACCAGCTCATCGCTGATAAACTCCTTGGGCACCCAGCCCAGAGGGTTATTCCTGCCGGTTGCCTCCGCCCACACCCAGCCCCTCTCGCCATCCAGCTCCAAGAGTGCCGTTGCCTTCTTATAATCAGGCAGGTAGACCAGAGCGGCGGTATGGCCGGGAGCAACCAATATCGCCGAGCGGTAGCCGCCACCCTTATACATAACTGCCAGCAGGACAGCGCTGTCTTCACAGTCGCCATAGCCAGCCCCATTCTGCTCAATAGCAGTCGCCATCTCGTCGGCGTTCTGGGCAAACTCATCATGTTTAAACTGGTCTATATCAGAGGTATAGCTTACCCTATCGCGGACAAAGTTAAATAGCGCCTCCGCCCCCTGTGTCCGGTCAGGGTATCTAGCAGCAATCTGTTCCCCCAAGCTATAAGCCAGAGCCGTATTCTCCCCCAGACTCTCAAAGGCAATCACTGGTCGGAAGGTAGTCTCCGATATCTGGTAAAAGCCGTCCTCGCCAAAGGCTCTGGTTCGGCTTATCTCCCAGTCATCAAACAAATCACCGTCTTTTTCATAAAATCCGGCTGACGGGGTTGCCAGCGCGTAAGAGGTTGTTGCCAGAGCAACGGCTAAGATAAAAAATAGGCTTGCTAAGACCTTGATTCTCATTCACCAACCACAGCGGGAAAAGTAAGGCTATGTGCCTCATATTTAATCATACTGCACCAAGTAAAGCAATAACGCCCAGACTGTTGACAGTGGCCTATAGCTGTGGTAAACTTAAAAATTAGTGTCTCTTAGTCTGGCTGGCAGTTAACGATTGAAGTTTTTGGTCAGTCAGTGACTGCGGCTTTAAATGGATGAGCCTAGGCTCATCCATTTAAAATTGTGTGGGTTTAGGAGGAAGGTAATTGGCGACCATTAATCAGCTTGTCCGTAAAGGGCGTAAGAGGGTGACCAAGAAAACCAAAGCGCCAGCAATGCGCCTTAGCTACAATGCCTTAAAGAACCGGATGGTGTGGGGGAAGGGCTCCCCACAGAAACGGGGGGTCTGCATTCAGGTTAAGACGACCACCCCCAAGAAGCCTAATTCGGCATTGCGTAAGATTGCTCGGGTAAGGCTGACCAATACCATAGAGGTAACCGCCTATATCCCCGGTGAGGGACATCAGTTACAGGAACACTCGGTTATTCTGATTCGGGGGGGACGGGTGAAGGACCTGCCCGGTGTTCGCTATCATGTCATCCGCGGCGCACTGGATACCAGCGGCGTCGCCAACCGACATCGGGGACGAAGCAAGTACGGGGCTAAACGAGGCGTGACGCCAACTGAGGAGGCTGAGGTCACTTAAGGCCAGGGAAGCAAAGATGCCAAGACGAGGACAGATAACAAAAAGAGAGATAGTGCCTGATGCTAAGTACCACAATGTTATCTTAGCCCGGTTAACCAACAAGGTGCTACAGGATGGCAAAAAAAGCACTGCCGAGAGCATTATCTATGATGCGCTCAAGATTATGGAGAAGAAGGAGAAAAAGGACCCGGTCAACATCCTGGAACAGGCAGTGAAGAATGCCACCCCCCTCCTTGAGGTTAAGCCGCGCCGGGTGGGGGGTGCCACCTACCAGGTGCCGGTGGAGGTCCGCCCCGAGCGGGCTCTTTCCCTGGCTCTGCGCTGGCTGGTAAACTCTGCCCGAAATAGGGCAGGAAAATCTATGGCTGAGAAACTGGCGGCTGAACTCAGTGATGCCGCCAGGGGACAGGGAATAACCATTAAGAAGCGTGAGGATACTCACCGAATGGCAGAGGCAAACCGAGCCTTTGCCCACTATAGATGGTAAGGAGTTATCAATCATTAGGGCTAATGTTGTTGTAAAAAACCCGATACCAGGAACACTCAGGGTGGAGGATAGGACTGTGGTCAGGAGTTTTCCGCTAGAACAAATAAGAAATATAGCTATTATCGCTCACATTGATGCCGGTAAGACCACCGTCACCGAGCGGATACTGTATTATACCGGTCGCACCTATAAGATAGGTAAGGTGGATGAAGGCACGGCAGTAATGGACTGGATGGAGCAGGAAAGGGAGCGCGGCATCACCATCACCGCAGCGGCTACCACCTGTTACTGGCAGGACTGCCGCATCAATATTATTGATACCCCGGGACATGTCGACTTCACCGCCGAGGTAGAGCGCAGTCTCCGGGTACTGGATGGCGGAGTGGTAGTCCTTGACGGGGTGGCTGGGGTGGAGGCGCAGTCAGAGACGGTATGGCGGCAGGCGGATAGATACCATGTGCCCAGAATATGCTTCATTAACAAAATGGACCGGGTTGGTGCCAATTTTGAGCACACTATATCTATGATCGAAGAGCGGTTGAAAGCCAAGCCCCTGCCGATACAACTGCCCCTAGGTAGCGAGGCTTCATTTGAGGGTATTATTGACCTGATTGAGAATAAAGCCTTGCGTTTTGACCCCGACCCTGACACAGAACCAGAAGAGATAGCCATTCCTCCGTCACTACAGGCAACCTGTCAGCAATCCCGCCAGGAACTGATTGAAAAACTGGCTGAAGACGATGACCAGATTATGACAGCTTATATTGAGGGCAACAGCATTACTAATGATGAGTTAAAGCAGGCGGTAAGAAGGGTAACTTTAGCTAATAAAGGCATCCCCATTCTCTGCGGTAGCGCCCTAAAAAATAAGGGCATCCAGCCGCTTTTGGATGCTATTGTCAGCTACCTGCCCTCCCCACCCGACATGCCGCCGGTAAGAGCCATCAATATCAAGAGTGGCGCCGAAGTTGTTCGCCCAGCCAAGGATGAAGCTCTCTTTTCCGCACTCGCCTTTAAGGTAGTCTCTGACCCCTTTGTCGGCAGACTGGCCTATTTTAGGGTCTACTCGGGCAAGGTGAAGGCAGGGGCTCAGGTATTTAACTCAACCCGAGGCAAGATGGAGCGCATCGGGCGGCTACTGCTAATGCATGCCAACCGGCGTGAAGAGATAACTGAGGCAGACTGTGGCGCTATTGCCGCCACGCTGGGTCTAAAGAATACCTTTACCGGTGATACCCTGTGCCACCCCTCCCAGCCAGTGCTTCTGGAATCAATCCGCTTCCCTGAGCCAGTGCTCTCGGTTGCCATTGAGCCCAAAACCAGAGCTGACCAGGACAGGATAGGGGAAGCCCTGCAGAAGCTGACGATAGAGGACCCCACCTTTAAGGTAGCCTACAATCAGGAGACGGGGCAGACGGTTATCTCCGGCATGGGTGAGCTTCACCTAGAAATCCTGGTTGACCGCTTACTTAGTGAATTTAATGTGGAGGCAAAGGTGGGTAAGCCCCAGGTTGCCTACAAAGAGACCATCTCCCTGCCCGTGCAAGCTGAAGGGAGGTTTGTCCGCCAAACTGGGGGGCATGGTCAATATGGTCATGTCAATATTGAGCTTGAGCCTATGGAGCGCGGCAGTGGCTTCCAGTTCGTTAACCATACCAAGGGTGGCACTCTACCCAAGAAGTATATTCAGGCGGCTGAGGCCGGCATAAAGGAGGCCATGGAGACAGGGGGAGTAGCCGGCTATCCAGTGGTTGATATTAAGACAATACTTTATGATGGTAGCTATCATGAGGTTGACTCCTCAGAGCTAGCCTTCAAAATGGCGGGCTCAATGGCGCTAAAAAATGGACTGGCTAAAGCTAAGCCCATCCTGCTGGAGCCGGTTATGAGGCTGGAAGTGGTTTCACCGGGGCAGTTTTTGGGTGATATCATCGGTGACCTCAACTCAAGAAGAGGGCATATTGAGGCAATTGAAACAACCCATGCCGAGATGTGCACTATTCGCTCCTTAATACCCCTGGTGGAAGCCTTTGGCTATGCCACCAAGCTGCGCTCACTAACCCAAGGCAGAGCTACCCATACTATGGAATTTTACCGTTATCAGGAGCTACCGGCAGAACTGGCGGCTCAGATAGCTGATAAGACAGTGGGCAAGAAGATGGAGATAACTAGAATATCAAGTATCTAGCGAGGTTTTATATATGCCGAAACCCAAGATTCGTATCAAGCTAAAGGGCTTTGACCATAAATTAATTGACCAGTCTGCCCAGCAGATAGTAGAGGCGGCGGAGCGGACGGGGGCGGTTGTTTCCGGGCCGGTGCCCTTGCCCACCCATATTCAGAAGTTCAGTGTTATCCGCTCCCCATTTATAGACAAGGACTCGCAGGAGCAGTTTGAAATCAGAACTCATAAGCGGCTTATCTATATTCTGGAGACGACCTCCAAAACAATAGACGCCCTGACCACGCTGAATCTACCGTCAGGGGTGGATATTGACATCAAGTCGTAAAGGGTGTGGTTTAAAGATATGCAGGGTATTATTGGCAAAAAACTGGGTATGAGCCATGTATTTGGCGACGACGGTAAAGCCAAGGCAGTGACCGCCATTGAGGTTGGCCCCTGTCTGGTAACCCAGGTTAAAACCGTCGCCAAGGAGGGCTATAATGCGCTTCAGCTTGGCTTTGGTAAAGCCAAGTCCCGGCAAAAGGAGCAGTTTAAGCATCTCCGAGAGTTCCGGGTGGCTGACACCAAAAAGGTCAAGGTGGGCGATAAGGTTGATGCCAGCCTTTTTAAGGCTGGTGACCTGGTTGATATTGCCGGCATCGCCAAGGGCAAGGGCTTTGCCGGTGTAATAAAACGCCATCATTTCGCCGGCGGGCCGAAAACACACGGGCAATCAGACCGACACCGTGCCCCAGGCTCAATCGGAGCCACTACCTCACCCGGCAGGGTGTTCAAGGGGACGCGTATGGCCGGGCATATGGGCAACAGTCGGGTGATGGCGCGCCACCTGGAGGTAATTGAGGCTGACCCTGCCCGTAACCGGCTGCTGGTTAAAGGAGCCGTACCCGGGGCTAGAAACGGGCTACTGCTGGTAATGAAATCAGGGGGCAAGTAAGTGAAGGTTTCGGTTTACAGCCTGACTGGCGAGGTGATAAAGAAAATTGATATCAGCGATGATATCTTTGCTGTGCCCTTTAATCAGGCAGTAGTCCACCAGGCAATGGTGCAGCAGTTAGCCAATGCCCGTCAGGGAACAGCCAGCACCAAGACCAGAGGCCAGGTTGCTAGTAGTAATATAAAGCCGTTTCGCCAGAAGGGCACCGGTTTTGCTCGGGCGGGGGACCGAAGTTCACCACTGCGCCGAGGGGGCGGCATTACTTTTGGTCCTAAGCCAAGAAGCTACCGACAGGAAATGCCAAAAAGGATGCGCCAGCTAGCGCTAAAGTGCGTCCTGTCGGCTAAGGCGGGAGAGAAGGAGCTAATGGTGCTGGAAAAGCTAAAGCCGGCCGAGCCCAAGACAAAGAAGATGGCTCAGATTCTGACAAAGCTGGGGGTGGGCACTTCGGCTCTTATTGTTACTGATAAGCCAGAGGATAATGTGGTTAAGTCAGCTCGCAACTTGGTCGGGGTTAAGACCCTGCCCGCCAGTCTGCTCAATGTGATTGATGTCCTCTCCCATAAGCGGCTACTGATGACAGTCGCCGCCGTGCGCCAAGCAGAAAAGTTGTGGGGAAAGGGGCTATCTCAAGGAGAAAGCGGTGAGCCTTTACCAGATACTGCGCCGACCACTAATAACTGAAAAGAATACCATGCTTCAGGCTCAGGGCAAATATGCCTTTGAGGTAACCAGTGAAGCCAATAAGCACCAGGTCAAGGAGGCGGTGGAAAAGGCTTTCCGAGTCAAGGTGATGGCAGTTAATATCATCAGTGTTAAAGGCAAGAGGCGAAGGGTAGGCAGACGAATAGTGCTCACCCCAGCTTATAAAAAGGCGCTTATTACCCTAAAAGAAGGAGATAAAATTGAACTCTTTGAAGGTGTTTAGCCAAGGAGGGGTGCGGTGGCACTAAAGACATACAAGCCCACTTCCCCCGGCAGACGAGGTATGAGCGGCTCCACCTTTGAGGAAATAACCAAGGGGAAGCCGGAGAAATCACTGCTGCGGCCGCTTAAAAAAAGAGCCGGCCGTAATAACCAGGGGAGAATAGCTGTTCGTCACCGCGGTGGTGGGGCGAAGCGAAAGCTGCGTATCATTGATTTTAAACGGGATAAGAGCGGTATCCCGGGACGGGTGGCGGCTATTGAGTATGACCCCAACCGTTCGGCAAATATTGCCCTCATCTACTATGCTGATGGCGAAAAACGTTATATCCTGGCTCCGACCGAGCTTAGCGTCGGCGACAGCATAAAATCAGGCGCTGAAGCTGAAGCCAGGCCGGGCAATGCCTTACCCCTAAGGCTAATCCCAAGCGGAACCCTAATCCACAATATTGAGCTGGAGAGGGGGAGGGGTGGACAGCTGGTGCGCGGCGCCGGAGCCACCGCCCAGCTAATGGTAAAGGAGGGGGAATATGCCCTTGTCCGGCTGCCATCAGGCGAGGTAAGGCGTATTCACCTTGATTGTATGGCAACTATCGGTCAGGTAGGGAATGTCGACCATCAGAATATTAAACTGGGCAAGGCCGGCCGCAAACGGTGGTTGGGACGGCGTCCCACAGTGAGGGGTTCAGCAATGACGCCGCGTGACCACCCCCATGGCGGGGGGGAGGGCAGAAGCCCGATTGGTATGCCGGGACCAAAAACGCCGTGGGGTAAGCCAGCTTTGGGCTATAGAACCCGAAGGCGTAAGGTCTCGGATAAGATGATAGTTAAACGCCGAGGGTAAAAAGGGAGTAAAATGTCACGGTCAACCAAGAAGGGACCAGCTGTTAATGCCAAACTGCTCAAGAAAGTAGACAGGATTAATCGCTCCGGGCAGAAGGCAGTGATAAAAACCTGGGCACGCGCCTCTACTATTCTGCCCCAGATGGTGGGGCTAACCATAGCTGTCCATGATGGTCGGAGACACGTGCCGATATATATCACCGAAAATATGGTCGGGCACAAGCTGGGTGAGTTCGCCCTGACCCGAACCTTCAGGGGGCACTCAGCCAGGGCAGAACAGACACCCACAGTAAAAAGGAAAACATAAGCAGGAAATAGAATGGAAGTAAGGGTAGTGGCTAAAGACACCGGCATACCGCCCAGTAAGGTGCGGCTGCTGGTAGATATGGTGCGGGGCAAGAGCGTGGATGAGGCACTGACCATAATGAGGTTTACCCCCACCCCGGCAGCCAGGGTTGTCGCCAAGGCAGTGAAGTCAGCGGCAGCCAATGCCGAGAACAACTTCCAGATGAACCCGCCGGATTTAAAGATTGTCTCCATTTTTGCTGATAAGGCGCGCACCTTAAAGAGATTTCGCCCCCGGGCGCGAGGTCGGGCCAGCCCTATCCTGAAGCGCTCCAGTCATATTACTGTTATTGTTGCTGAGCAGGAGAAGCAAGTTGGGCCATAAGGTTCATCCTTTAGGTTTTAGAATTGGCATCATCTATGATTGGCAGGCAAAATGGTATGCCGATAAAAATTTTGCTGACAATCTACAGGAGGATATGAAGCTTCGGCAGGCTATTCAAGAGAAGTATCCGGAAGCTGGTATCTCACGAGTGGAGATAGAGCGCCAGGCAAGCGATGTGTCAATCACCATCCATACCGCCCGACCTGGTGTTGTTATCGGGCGAGGAGGGCAACGAGTTGATGAGATGAGGCTTTACCTGGAACATCTGATCGGCAGGAGAATCCGATTAAACATCCGCGAGATTCCGCAATCTGAGCTTGATGCCTATCTGGTAGCCAAAGCAATAGCCGAACAGATTGAACGCCGCATTGCCTATCGCCGGGTAATGAAGCAGGCAATCTCCCGCACCATTCAGGCTGGGGCTAAGGGGGTGAGGATTAGCTGCGCCGGTAGATTGGGTGGTGCCGAGATAGCTCGCCGCCTGACCATGCATCAGGGGCAGGTGCCTCTGCATACTCTGCGGGCTGATATTGATTACGGCTTCACCGAGGCACGTACCACCCTGGGGCGAATCGGGATAAAGGTATGGATATACAAGGGTGATATCCGTCCTGAAGCTGAGATAGTAGAGGCTGAGGAGATAGGCGCCGAAGCTGCCGTCAGTGAAAAGGAAGAGGCGGCACCAGTAGCAGAAGGGGCAGAGGTGGTGGCTGAGCCGACAG
>SOJS01000072.1 GCA_004376435.1 Dehalococcoidia bacterium | reverse complement strand
AGATGTAATCTTCAATCCCGAGCTGGATTATGATGATAGTGAGGAGACGCTGCTGTCAACCACCCCGGCTGACCTAGCTAACAGCGATAAGCTCTCGTGGAAATATATTGTCAAGGATGGGGTGGTGTGGGAAGTTGGTCTTAAAAAAGATGTTGACCTTATTCTTCAAAAACAGCGCTAAGTGGGCTCGGCAGGGTTCGAACCTGCGACCAATCGGTTATGAGCCGACCGCTCTGCCACTGAGCTACGAGCCCATAGAAAAAACAGGCTTTATGTAAAAAAATTATACTTAAACTTACCGGGCAGTGTCAACCAGATCAGGGTTACACCCCGTAGCTCAGGCGAGCCACTAAAGAGGCAGGCAGTCCGTACTCTTCCATCTTGGTCTGGGTAGCACCTATATCATAGGGAACACAGTAGCGCGTAATAGCCCCCATTTCACTATCATAGATAGCATAGCTAGCTCTGGGGTCGCCATCCCGGGGCTGCCCGGCACCACCAGGATTGATAATCAACCGCTTTTCAGCCAGCATCAGGGTATCATTAGCCGGGAACTCACTAAGGGAGCAGCCAGCCTTGTCACTCTCAAATATCAGGGGGACATGGGAATGCCCAATCAAACAGAACGGCGACTTAAAGTAAGTAAAATTCTCTTGGGCACTGCCAGTGGAAAGTAGATACTCCCAGATAGGTTTCCTCGGGCTACCGTGGACTAAAGTAAAATCGCCTCGCTGAACAGTAGTCGGCAGGCTTTCCAGATATTTTACATCCTCCGGGTTCAGTTGCTGGGCTGTCCAGTGGCAGGCAGCAGCGGCGTCAGGGTTAAACTCAGAGGTGCTTATCTTACCGACTGCTGCCCAGTCATGATTGCCGGCGACACAGACATGCTCAAACTGCTTCAGATATTCAATACACTGGTGCGGGTCAGGTCCATAGCCAACCACATCCCCCAGACACCAGACCTCCCCTACCCACCCACGGCACTCAATGTCAGCCATTATGGCAGTGAGAGCCGCCAGATTGGCATGAATATCGGCAATAAGTGCGTAACGCATGCGCTATAAATACTATAGCATTTTTTGCCCAATATGGCTAGAGAAGGTTGTGAGTCAGATAGAGGAATGATATAATTTCAACCATGAAGGTCTCAGAGCTGGGGGAGTTCGGGCTGATTGACCTGCTGGCGGAAATGGTCCGCCAGACACAGACCACCAAGGCTGAGCTTGTTATTGGTATCGGTGATGATGGGGCTGCCTGGCACGGTGATACCTCCACCCAGCTGGCTACGGTTGATTCCCTTATTGAGGATGTCCATTTCTCACTAGCCAGCATTTCCTGGCAGGAGTTGGGGTGGAAGGCGATGGCGGTTAACCTGAGTGATATTGCCGCTATGGGTGGCGTGCCCAGCTATGCCCTGGTTTCACTAGCCCTGCCCAAGAATACCGAAGTTGACAATGTTACCGCTCTCTATAAAGGGATGATTGAGCTGGCGGGGCAGTTCGGGGTGGTCATAGCCGGCGGCGATACCAGCCGTGCCCCGATAGTGGTGATTACAGTTACCATCCTTGGGAGCACCCAAAATCAGGGAAATAATATCCTCACCCGCTCAGCAGCGGTCGCCGGAGAGAAGATAGCGGTTACTGGTTATCTCGGGGGGGCGGCGGCGGGGCTGGAGATGGTTAGTAAGGGGCTTCAGCTTGATGCCGAGACGACTGCCTGTTTAAAAAGGGCTTTCCTCCACCCCCACCCCCGAATAGCCGAAGGGCAAATACTGGTTGAGCAGTGAGTGAAAACTGCCATAGATATCAGTGACGGGCTTATTTCTGACTTAAACCATATCTGCCAGGCAAGCCATGTCGGCGCCCACATAGAGGCTGACCGTGTCCCTATTGAGCCTGCGGTCAAGGCTAATTTCAGCGCCAAGTCCCTGGAGCTGGCACTGGCTGGGGGAGAGGACTACGAGCTTCTTTTTACCGCCAGTGATGAGGTTATTGATAGAGTCAAAGGAGCAACCTCCTGCCCGATAACAGTCATCGGTGAAATTACCGCCGATATAAAAGGCGGGGTGATACTGGTTGACAGCCAGGGCAGCCCCCTTCACCTTGATAAAAGCGGCTGGGAGCACTTTAGAGCCAGCTAAAATAGCTATGAAAAGCCTTGAGTTAATCAGCCACAGCCCGGAAGACACCCAGAAACTGGGTGTCAGCTTCGGCTCACTAGCCCTGCCGGGTGATATCTTCCTCCTCGTCGGCAAGCTGGGCACGGGCAAGACCTGCCTTACCCAGGGTGTTGCCTGGGGGCTGGGTATCAAGGAGTATGCCGCCAGCCCCTCCTTTGTTTTAGTCAGGGAGCTTTATGGTCGGCTGCCTCTCTACCACATAGACCTCTATCGGCTTGACAATATAGAGGAAATTGCCGAACTAGGCCTGGATGACTATCTCTATGGTAATGGTGTCTGCGTCGTGGAGTGGGCGGAGAAGGGAAAGGGAGTACTGCCCGCCGAGCACCTGCTCATTGAGATAAGCTACTTTAACGATAGTAAGCGCCGCCTTCAACTCAAGCCCAGCGGTCAGCGCTACCAGGAAATGCTTAACCAGTTAAAAAGGTCATGCTGCTAGCAATAGATACATCAACCGATACCGCCAGTCTGGCCCTGGTTGAAGATAGCCAGATGCTGGCCGAGCTTACCTGGTGCTGCGGGCAGAACCACACCACCACCCTACTGCCCCAGCTGACCTGCCTGCTGGACCAGAGCAGATTAAGCCTATCCGCCGTTAGCGGCATTATTGTCGCCCGGGGACCAGGGAGCTTTAACGGGCTGCGGGTGGGGATTAGCACCGCCAAAGGGTTAGCCTTCAGCCTGGGGGTGCCGCTAGTTGGCGTCAGCACCCTGGAGGCAGCTGCCTACCAGCACGCTGAGACTGGCTTACCCATCTGCCCGATATTTAACGCCGGCCGGGGCGAGATTGCCACCGCCCGATACCAGATGAAGGGCAAGCAGTGGCTCAAGCTGGCTGGCGAGCACATAACCACTGTTGACACTCTACTGCTCCAGATAAGCACCAAGACAGTGTTCTGTGGCGAACTAACGCTGCCTATTGCCAGCCAGCTGAAGGAGTATCTAAAGCAAAAAGCCATAATCCCACCCCCAGCCTCAAGAGTGCGGCGAGCCGGCTTTCTGGCCGAGTTAGGTCAAAAACAACTGGCGACTGGCAGTTATGACAGCCCCACCAGCCTGCAACCCCTATATCTCAGGCGTCCGGCAATCACCAAGCCCAAACACCGATAACAGACTAGAGTGGAGGCAAAAATGGCAACTTGGCCCAGGGTAAAGGTTAATACCGAAGGGGACCTGTCTCTGTGCTTTGGCTGTGGACAGAAAAACCCGATTGGGCTAAAATTAAATTTCGAGCAACAAGGAAGAGGGTAATGTCGCCAAGTAAGAGTAAGGCAGTTATCTGGGATATGGATGGGGTAATTGCTGATACTGCCCCCTATCACTTCTGGGCATGGCAGCAGGTATTCCAGAAAAAGGGGGTCAACTTCACCAAGGAAGATTTCCGGCGTAACTTTGGCCAGCGCAACGATGCCATAATCAGGAACATCTTAGGTGAAGATATAGCCCAGGGTGAGGTAGACGCCATTGCCAGTGAGAAGGAAAGCGGCTTCCGCCAGAAGGCAAGACAGTACTTAAAGCCGCTTCCCGGAGCAGTAGAGTTAATAAGGTCACTTAAGAGATACGGCTTCCGCCAGGCGCTGGCTTCATCAGCACCGACGGAAAATATACGGCTGGTTATTATGAGTCTAGGGATAAAGGACAGCTTCCAGGCTATTGTCTCCGGCAGAGAGGTAAAGGAGGGCAAACCAAGCCCACAGGGCTTTCTGCTGGCTGCCAAGAAGCTGGAGGTGGCAGCGGAGAACTGCGTCGTGGTTGAGGACGCCGTGGCTGGTGTTACCGCCGCCAAAAGGGCGGGGATGCGCTGTCTGGCTATTACCAACACCCACCCCAGCTCCAGCCTGACGGAGGCTGACCTGGTTGTTGAGACCC
>SOJS01000042.1 GCA_004376435.1 Dehalococcoidia bacterium | reverse complement strand
CTCACTCAATAACTCCAGAAGACCAACGAAAATATCAATGGCTCCAGAAAAGAGCCCGCTCATCCCCGCCCGCAGTTTGCCTTTCAGTAGCTGGCCAATACTTTTGAAAAACTGACCGACATTAAAAAACTTCGTCAGGTAACGGCGGCCACCAAGCGATTTTATGCCCCAGTACTCAACAAAGAAAAAGGAGATAAACGCCAGCGCCAGCGGCATATTAATATCGGTATTGGCACCGCGCAGTAGATGGACTGTCTCGCCCTCGGCGTTGGTGATAAGTATTGAGCCAAAGCCAGGCAGCAGGCTCAGCCAGGCATTCATGATAACAAAGAGGAAGATAGTGGTTACTACCGGAAAGAAGCGGCGCCCATTTTTCTCGCCGGCAACATCCTGGCAGAATTTAAGCAGCCAGCCAAGGGCGGCTTCCACCAGGCTCTGTAGCCGGTTGGGGACAGGTTTTATGCGGCGGCTAACGGCATAGGCAATGCCAACCAGAACAATTATACTCAGCCAGGCAGCAATAATACTGTTGGTAATACCAACGCTGCCAATGTTCAGGAAGTCAGTGTGGAACAGGTGAATGACTTCTTCGGCGGGAAGCTCAGGCTCCGGCTGGGGAACAATAAGCCAACTAGGCAGCCCGATATCACCAAAGAGGCTACTGCCCAGAGCACCACTAAGCAGGCTAACAACAGAGAGTATAATGACTACCAGCAGAACCCCGACCAGAATAGGCAATGAAAGCCCGAGAAAGCCCCGTTTCGGCACTAGCCATTCTCCTTGTCCTGTTTGTTGCTCAAGAGAGGCAAAAGCATCCGGTAAACACCATAAAAGGCGACCACTAATCCCAGGAGTAAGCCGATTATCATCCCGGCCGGTTCACTATTCAGCCAGCTGTCAAACCACAGACCAGCAACTACACCCAGCAAAATAGAACCACCAATGAAAAACCCCACCCCGGTCAGTCTCAGCGCCACTACCCACCTACGCATACCGACCTCAACATTCCTAGCCGTGAGTAGCTTATCAAATCTGCCACCCCAGGTCAAGCTCTCCCGCCGGCTAAAAAGCCCCGGCACTCAATTGCCGCCGCCACTAAATAGCGGCGGCGGCAAATTTAATGTTGGGGAAGCCCTATGTGGTCTTTAGATTCTGACTTAAGACTTGCGCTTATCAAAGTCCTCTAAATCAAGGGTATTTATGAAATCATAGAAGGCGGACATCTTTTTAAGTTCCTCTTCGCTTGGCTTCTTGCCCTTGGTGGTGGCATCTCCCTTTTCTGTCTCCTGAGAGATAGGTTTGCCCGTCTCCTGGTCAAGTAGGATACCTGCCTTATCTAAGACCGTCTCTTCAACATAAATCGGCACCTCCACTCTGACCGCCAGTGCCAGGGCATCGCTGGGACGAGAGTCAACCTCCATCATCCCACCATCTACATTAAGAATTATCTTGGCGTAAAAAGTATCGTTCTTCAGGTCGTTGACAATGATAGAGTTGACCGTTGCCCCCAGGTTATCAATAATTGAATATAACAGGTCGTGGGTTAACGGTCTGGGCACGGTTACATCCTGTAATTTTACCGCTATAGCATCGGCCTCAGCCGGACCAATCCAGATTGGCAGATAGCGCTCCGATAGCTTCTCTTTCAGAATCACCACTCGCTGATAATTCATCAGGCTAACCCTGATGCTGTCAATAACCATCTCTATCATGCCCACACCTCCTCTATTTCTCGTCCAGCAGCTTAATTCTACATCTACCCCGCCACCACTGTCAATAAGAAAGAGGCGACTTTTAGCCAAACCGTCCGATTATGGTATAATGGATAAGTGGGCCAAGACACCACATCTATTCTCATTTTCCAGCAAAGGTCAAGCATAAGGAGGTACAGCTATGCAGCCAAGTCAAAGGGCTATCGTCTGGTTTGATGAGGTCACCAAGAAGGACATACCTCTGGTAGGGGGTAAGGGAGCCAATCTGGGTGAAATGACCAATGCTCGTATCCCCGTTCCCCCCGGCTTCATTGTAACCGCCGATGCCTATTTTGACTTCCTGAAAAGGTCAAGGCTAGTTGACAAGATTCTCCACTTGCTCAAGCCGCTTGACCCCGGCGACAGCAAACAACTGCAAAAAATCGCCGCTGAAATTAAGGAGCTGATTTTAAGTCCCGCCATGCCGCCAGATATCGCCAGCCAGATTAAGCAAGCCTACGCCAAACTGGGCGGGGGGCTGGTTGCCGTCCGCTCCTCGGCTACCGCCGAAGACCTGCCCGAAGCCTCCTTTGCCGGTCAGCAGCGCACCTTCCTTAATGTGCTGGGCGAGGAGAAGGTGGTGGCCGCTGTTCAGGGGTGCTGGGCATCCCTCTTTGAACCGCGGGCTATCTTCTACCGCCAGCAGCAGGGCTTTGACCACATCAAGGTTGGTCTGGCGGTGCCGGTGCAAAAGATGGTGGCCTCCCAAACCTCGGGGGTTATGTTTACCCTAGAACCAGTAACCAGCGACAAGAGCAAGATTATCATTGAAGCTGTCTTCGGGCTTGGCGAGGCTATTGTCTCGGGAGAGGTAACCCCTGATTTATATATCATAGATAAAGATAAGCTCACAATTAACACCAAAAAAATAGGTAAACAGGAGTGGCAGCTAGTCAGGAACTTAAGTGATGATGACAAGGAGACTAATATTAAGGAGCCACTGCCACCTTCAATTCAAAGCCAGCAAAAGCTAGCCGATGACGACATAACCAAGCTGGCTAAGCTGGGCAAGCTGCTAGAAGACCACTATCAATTCCCCCAGGATATTGAATGGGCAAAGGAGGATAAAAAACTGTTTATCGTCCAGACCCGCCCGGTAACCACTATCAAGACAGAGGCAGCGGTTGAGGTTAGACCTGAAATCAAAGCCGCCGTCCTCCTTTCCGGAGCACCAGCCAGCCCGGGTATGGCATCAGGACCGGTCAAGATAGTTGATGACACCTCCCGGATAGACAGGGTGGAGAAGGGCGACATTCTGGTTACCGAAATGACTACCCCTGACTTTGTGCCGGCCATGAAACGAGCCGTAGCCATTATAACCGACCGCGGCGGCAGGACTGCCCACGCCGCCATCGTCAGTCGTGAGCTGGGAATCCCGTGCGTCGTCGGTGCCGAGAAGGCAACCACCACCCTGAAGGACGGGCAGATAGTTACCGTGGACGGCTCAAGCGGCAAGGTCTATGAAGGCAAGGTAGCTAGGGCAAAGATGAGTCTCATTACC
This sequence comes from Dehalococcoidia bacterium, assembly GCA_004376435.1. Classification (GTDB taxonomy): domain Bacteria; phylum Chloroflexota; class Dehalococcoidia; order Dehalococcoidales; family JAUVZE01; genus SOJS01. The sequence continues at coordinate 11,602 of SOJS01000042.1, read as the reverse complement.
GATATCCTCAAGGAGGAGCTTAAAACCAAGACCAAGGTCTATGTCAATCTGGCTCAGCCTGAGCTCGCCGAGACAGTAGCCAAGCGTAATGTGGACGGCGTCGGTCTGCTACGGGCGGAGTTTATGATTGCCCAAATTGGTGAGCACCCCAGCTATATGATTAGCCAGGGCAGGGGTGATGAGTTTGTTGATAAGCTGTATCAGGGTATCAATACCTTTGCCCAGGCTTTTGACCCCCGCCCCGTAGTCTACAGAACTAACGACTTCAAGACCAATGAATACCGCCAGCTTAAGGGCGGCAAGAAATACGAGGCTATTGAAGAAAACCCCATGATTGGCTACCGGGGCGCTTCTCGCTATATTACTGATACTGATGTTTTTAAAATGGAAATTGAAGCTATAAAGAGGGTGAGGCAAGAGCACAAAAACCTGTGGGTGATGATTCCCTTTGTGCGCACTATTAATGAGCTGGCTCAAACCAAGCAGCTCATGGAGGCGCAGGGGCTGGGGCGCTCCCGTGATTTCAAACTATGGATGATGGTTGAGGTGCCGTCCAACATCTTCCTGATTGATAAATTTATCGAGGTCGGTATTGATGGCATATCCATCGGCTCCAACGACTTAACTCAGCTTATCTTAGGAATAGATAGGGATAGTGAAAAGTTAGCCAGCATATTTGACGAGCGCAATGAAGCGGTGCTCATTGCCTTGGAGAGGGCGATTAAGGTAACCAAGTCTATGGGTGTCACCTCCTCCATCTGCGGGCAGGCACCCTCGGTATACCCTGAGCTTACGGAAAAGCTGGTGGAGTGGGGTATTACTTCAGTCTCAATCAGTCCGGATATGATTGGTAAAACCAGAGAGATAATTGCCAAAGCCGAAGCGAAATTAAATGATTAGTCAGCTTAATATCCGCCACATGACTGAGGAACGGGAGGCAAGCCTTTCCCCCCTAGCCGCCAAAAGCAACCAGTCCAAGGGAAGGCAGAGAGATGAGGCGCCCTGCCCAATACGAACTGACTTCCAGCGTGACCGAGACCGTATTATCCACAGCAAGGCTTTTCGCCGCCTCAAGCACAAGACCCAGGTCTTCATCGCCCCCTTGGGCGACCACTATGTCACCCGCCTGACCCACACCCTTGAGGTTGCCCAGATAGCGCGCACAATAGCCCGCGCCCTGAATTTGAATGAAGACCTCACCGAGGCGATTGCCTTAGGTCATGACCTGGGTCACACTCCCTTCGGTCATACTGGTGAGGATGTTCTAAATGAGCTCTTTCCTGCCGGCTTCAGGCATAATGAACAGAGCCTGCGCGTGGTTGACCTGCTGGAAAAAGACGGTCACGGGCTTAATCTTACCTGGGAGGTGAGAGACGGCATCCTCAACCACTCCAAGACAAGGGTGGATGTCCTCGGTGAGGACTGGGGAAGTGTGGGCACCCTTGAGGGCGAGGTGGTCAAGATTGCCGATATCATCGCCTATATCAACCATGATATCGGCGACGCCGTAAGAGCCGGCATTATCACCAATAACGATTTACCCCTCTCAGCGGTTACTGTCCTTGGCTACTCCCACTCCCAGCGCATCAATGCCATGGTCAGTGATATTATTTACTACTCCTGGGCAGTCAGGGGGGAGGGGACGAGGCACTCGCCGGCGATAGGTATGAGCCGTAAGGTGCTGGAGGCGACAAAAAATCTCAGAGAGTTCCTCTTCCAGCGGGTATACAACCGACTCTCAATCCAGGAGGAAGCTGAGAAGGCAAGAGAGGTGCTTTGCCAACTATACAGCTACTTCAGTGAGCATGAAGGCAAACTACCGCCGGAGTATAGCTCTTACAGTGATGAGACAGAGCGGCGGGTGGTTGACTATATCGCCGGCATGACTGACCAGTATGCCTTAAGGACAGCTAAAGAGCTATCGCTAACTAAAAGCAAGATCAAATAGAGCTTACCTACCCCTGACCTCTATTTACTTTGAGGAGGTAACCAAGGGAGTAGCCTGAAGGGGCTTCGCCCCTTCATAACCAATCCTCCCCCCTCTTTGAATGGAGGAAACTCAAGAGGGAGTCTTAGAGGGATGAAGTCCCTCTATAATAGAATACTTCCCCCTCTCCTTTGAAGGAGAGGGGGATACAGGGGGAGAGGTAGTAAAGATAAGATGGGCGTGATAGACGAGGTCAAGCAAAAAACAGACATTGTTGAGGTTGTCAGCCGGTACACTTCCTTGAAAAAATCGGGGAAAACCTTCACAGCGCTGTGCCCGTTCCACAGTGAGAAGCACCCCTCCTTCTTTGTCTATCCCGAGCGGCAGAGCTGGCACTGCTTTGGCGCCTGCAACACTGGCGGCGATGTCCTTGCCTTCGTTATGAAGAAGGAAGCTATTGAATTTGGCGATGCCCTTCGCCTGCTGGCGGAGAGGGCGGGGGTTACTATCCCCTCAAGGATTGAACGGGGGGCTAAGGGCGAGGAGAAGGAAAGGCTATATCAGGTTAATGCCGCCGCCGCCCAGTACTTTAACAATCTCCTGCTCAACTCTCCGTCTGCAAAGAGGGCAAGAGATTATCTAGAGAGTCGGGGGCTGCTTAAAAAAACTATTAGTGATTTCCAGCTTGGCTTCAGCTTAAATAGCCGCCAAGCCTTAAAGGAGCACCTAGCCGAGAGGGGCTACCGTGAGCCAGAGCTGGCGGCGGCTGGTCTAATAATTGAGGTTGAGGCGGGGAAAAAATATGACCGCTTCCGCAATAAGCTGATGTTCCCCATCTCTAATATAAGAGGGCGCATCACCGGCTTTGGAGCCAGGGTGCTTGATGAATCCCTGCCCAAATATGTAAATTCCCCGCAGACACTAATATTTGATAAGAGCGCTAACTTATATGGCATAAACCTAGCCACAACCGCCATCAGAGAGCAAAACGGGGCGGTGATTATGGAGGGCTACCTGGATGTTATCACCGCCCACCAGAATGGTTTTAGTAATGTGGTTGCCTCTATGGGAACCTCACTTACTGAAAAGCAGGTCAGCAGCCTAAAGAAGCTGACCAGAAATGTGTCGTTAGCCCTTGATGCCGATGCCGCTGGCGAGGAGGCAACACTACGGGCGATAAGTTACGAAAACACCCTTAATGCCGAGGTGAAGGTCATCATCCTGCCGGAAGGTAAAGACCCCGATGATGTTATCCGGGAAGACAGTCAGGCATGGCAGGGGCTGGTGGCAGGGGCGCTGCCGATAATTGACTACACCTTCAACAAAGTTACCGCCGAGCTTGACCTGTCCACGGCTAAAGGTAAGTCCCAAGCCGCCGACAGGCTGCTGCCCATTATCGCCGGCATCAAGGACATAGTACGCCAGGCTCACTACCTGCAGAAGCTGGCCCAACTGGTCAGGGTCAGTGAGCGCAGCTTGGAAGCTACCATGAGCCGAATGAGAGCCGGCCAGGGTAGAGGCAGAGCTAAAGAAGAGGCGACCAGTCGGGTGTTGCCGCCAATCTTTGCCAGCCCCCTTGAAGAATACTGCCTGGCTCTCCTCCTCCAGCACCCCGAGCTTAAGGCAGGTGATGAGGGGCTTTTAGCTGAATATTTTGAAAATAGCGAAAACCGTGCCATATTTATCGCCCGGCAGAAGACGGGGAACATAGCCTCACTCAAGAAGAATCTTGATGATGCTATCCACGAGCACCTTGATTTTCTCACCACCAAGGACTTACTGGTGAGCAGTGAGGCGGAGATTAGGGATTCCTTGGCTGACTGTATCCTCCGACTGCGGGGGAAATTCCTTCAGGGATTAGCCGCCAAACGGGAAGAAGCTCTGTCCCTGGAACCACCATCAGGCCTGACTGAGGCCGAGCTGGCTAAACTTCAGGAGCCGGCGCGGGAAATCAGCGCCAAGCTGGGAGAGGTCTTTACTCAAAGAAGCCAGAGGAAATGAGGAATGGGATTTAAAAAAGGTGAAGACCACACAAAGTTCCCACCCAAAAATGAGAGCGATGAGGAACTGTCACCGGATGAAGGGCTAAATGCTGAATCAGAGACGTCCGATAATTCCTACACCTCCCCTCTTGAATCTGAGGAGACACCAGCCGAGGACACAGCCGGACCGAGCGAATTATGGCGTGAGGCAAGACATCTTGAGGTTGAGAAACCAGAATTCTCGGCAGAGTTAGACTCGGAAATACCCCTGGGAGGACTGGAGGAGCAGGAGATAGTAGAAGACCCGGTTCGCATGTACCTTCACGAGATTGGCCGGGTGGAACTTCTCACCGCTAAGGACGAAAAGGTGCTTGCCAAAAAGATGGAGGAGGGTAAACGCATCGCTGAGGCTAACCAGAGCTGGCTCCAGCAATACGGAAGGTCGCCTTCAGCCAAAGAGACGATACTTACTATCCTCAAGGAAGTATGGCAGGCATCCTATATCATCCACCTCCTCCAGAAAGAGCTTAACCTGGCGCCGAACGACAGCTTTATCAAGACTATCTCCGACTCTATATTGCGAGACAGCATTGATGGCGAGATAAACCAGCAACTAATCCAGGCAATTGCCAGCCGGATAGATAAGTCCCTGCCGGAAACAGGACAGCTGTTTATTAACCTGTCTTTAAATATCAGCTTGGTGCCCAAGGAAATCCTTGATGTTATCGGAGATAACATCTCTCTAGCCGAGATAGGGGAGCTGGTGTCAAAGCCGGACTTCATCAATTCCATTCAGGTCTATGAAAAACAAATTGAAGCCTATCTAGAGAATTTTGAGGCTGAGGCGAGAAAATCACAAAAACACCTCACTGAAGCCAATCTGCGCCTGGTGGTCAGCGTCGCCAAGAAACATATCGGGCGGGGCATGTCGCTCCTTGACCTTATTCAGGAGGGTAATATCGGGCTCATCAGAGCCGTGGAGAAATTTGATTACCACAAGGGCTATAAATTCAGCACCTATGCTACCTGGTGGATTCGCCAGGCTATTACCCGAGCCATAGCTGACCAGGCACGCACTATCCGCATCCCGGTTCATATGGTGGAGACGATAAATAAGCTACTGAGGATAAGCCGCCGCCTGACTCAGGAATATGGACGGGAGCCCACTTCTGAGGAAATCGGCAAGGAGATGGAAATGCCACCGGAGAAGGTCAGGGAGATAATCAAGGTATCACAACTACCGGTATCGCTGGAGTCACCTATGGGTGAGGAGGAAGACAGCCACCTGGGCGACTTTATTGAAGACCGTAATGCCCTGCCACCGGTTGATGCCGCCACCAGGCAACTGCTCAAGGAGCAGATTGATGATGTCCTCTCCACCCTCACCCCCCGTGAGCAAAGAGTACTGCAACTGCGCTTTGGTCTTGAGGACGGGCGCAGCCGAACACTGGAGGAGGTGGGGCGGGAGTTCAATGTAACCCGAGAGAGAATCCGCCAGATTGAAGCCAAGGTGCTGCGTAAGCTACGCCACCCCAGCCGCAGCCGCCGCCTCAAGGACTATCTGGAGTAAGAAGCGCCTTGGCGGTAAAGTCCTTGACCACCCTGAAGTTGACATCGGCTTCCAGAAGCGCCAGACGCACCTGACGCAGGGCATCATCAATATCCTTCTCACTAAGTTTGCCCCGACTGCTCAGCTTACGAAAGATGGTGCTCAAGCGGTCGCTAAGAATCTCAAACATAAGCCCATTCTAATCGGGGGTGACCAAGCCAGTCAAGCTAATTCAGGAAACCCTCCCCCTTTATCCCCCTCCCTTATCAAGGGAGGGGGAATCTAGTTATATTAAGAGGGATTTCTCCCTCTAAAACTCCCGATACTCGAAGGCCGTGCCTTCCTATAATTTCCCCAAAATTATGCCGTAAGCAATAGCTTGAGGGGCGTAGCCTCTCTTTTTTATCATTCCTCCCCCTTAAAGGGGGTTAATCTAACAGAGGTATCTAAGAGGGGCGGAGCCCCTCTTTTTATTTCCCTCCCCCTCTCCTTAAAAAGGAGAGGGGGAACGAGGGGGTGAGGTGGATAAATAATCTTCTAATTATGCTAAAATTAAGTAAACAGCGGTTGTTCTGAGGAACTTGATAAATGATTCCCGTTAGATTAAAAACGCGCAATTTTATGTGCTACCGGGGCAATATGCCGCCGCTCTCTTTTGATGGCGTCCATACCGCCTGTATCTGTGGTGACAACGGCAACGGCAAGTCGGCGCTGATTGATGCTATGACCTGGGCGCTGTGGGGGAAAACGAGGGCGACCAGCGATGACGAGCTCATCTCTCAAGGTCAGCCCGAGATGGAGGTTGAGTTTGACTTCGCCGTCGGCGAGCAGCCGTATCGCATCATCCGCAAACACTCCAAGCCAAAACGGCGGCAGGCATCAGGGCAGAGCAGCCTTGACCTGCTCATAGCCAGCGACGATAGCTTCAAGGTAATCTCAGGCGACAGGATAACCCAGACACAGCAGAAAATAAAAGATATCCTGCATATGGACTATGAGACTTTTATTAACAGCGCCTTCCTGCGGCAGGGCCACGCCGATGAATTCACCAGGCAACCCCCGACCAGACGTAAGGAGGTGCTGGCTAGCATCCTTGACCTTTCCTTCTATGACGAACTTGAGGAGAAAGCCAAGAATCTAGCCAGAGAGCAGGAGGCAGAGAGAGAGCAGCTGGAGAGCACCATCAGGGACATCAGTGATGAGTTAGCCCAAAAGGAAGCCTACCAAGCCGAACTGGAACAAGCCCAGGTTGAGCTATCCAGCATCGAAGGGGTAATAAAAGAGCAGGAGTCCCGTCTTAACCGCCAGCGGCAGGAGAAGGAGTCCCTGCACAACAAGGAGCTTCAGCTAGCCCAGCTTGAGGAGGGGGTAGCCAAGACAGAGAAGGAGCTTAAGCGCTGGGATGACCAGCTCAAACAGCACCAGTCCCGGCTTAAAGAATATGAAGAGCTAATCGCCCGCCGTGCCGCCATAGAGGAAGGCTACGCCCGGTTTATCCGGGTCAAGAAGTCAAGCGATGAGCTTGACCACAAGCTCAGACTGGTCACCAGGCTAAATGAACGCCGACACCAGCTGGAGATGGCGATTACCCAAGCCGGACAGGAACTGGTCAAAGACCATGCCATCGCTCAAAACAGAATCGCCGAGCTGGAAGCTGCCTCCCAGAAACTGCCCCAGATAAAAAATGAACTCCAGCAGATGCAGAGCCAGTGGCAGCAGCTGACCACAGCCGAAGAGGCACTAAACAAAAAAAGACAAAGTAGCCAGGAGCTCGGCAGCCAGGTTCACTCCCTGGAGACAGGTAACTCTCGGCTGAAGAGGGAAATCAGCGAGCTAGAGGAGAAACTCAGCCTCTTCGCAACCGAGAGTGATGCCAGATGCCCCCTGTGTGAGACGGAGCTGGGGGTAGAGAGTCGGCAACGCATTGAGGCTAAATATGCCGCCGACAGGGACAAGAAATCTGATTGCCTGAAGTCAGGCCAGAATGAGCTAACAGACAAGAAAGGAGAACTTGAGTCGGGGGAGGGTGAGGTAAAGCAACTTGAGGCGGAGCTAAACCAGAATAAAGCCTCTGCCCAGGGTAGGGTCAGCCTCCTCAATAAAGAGATGAGCGAAGCTGAGGGAGCCAAGGCTGGGCTAGACGAGGCAAGAGGCAGGCTTAGTGAAATTGAACAGCACCTAGCCAGCAAGGACTTCGCCACCACTGAGCAGGAGGCGCTAGATAAAGTTGAGGGCGAACTGGCTGAAATTGGCTATGACCGACAACAGCACGAGCAGACAAGACAGCGCCTGACCAGTCTGGAAGAGCACCAAGCGCCCAAGCGAAAGCTGGAAGAGGCTGAGCGGCTCGTCAGCCAGGAAAGGGAAGCCGCCGCCAGGGCAGAGCAAGCGACTCAGGAGCTGCGCCACAGCCTTGAGGCTGATAATCAAAAGGGGCAAAGCTTGACTGCCGAGCTTAGCCGCCTCCCCCAGCTACTCAGCGAGCTAGCTCAAACTGAGGCGGAGCACCAGGCGCTGACAGCGCAGCAAAAGGGAGCCGCCGAGGCAATGTGGAATGTCAAGGCAAAGCTTGAGCACTGTGCCCAACTGGAGATAAAAAGAAAACAAATGGAGAAAAGAATGACTCAAGCCTCAAAGCAGGCGGCTATCTATAAAGAACTGGCGCAAGCCTTTGGCAAAAGGGGGATACAAGCCCTGCTTATTGAGATGGCGCTGCCCGAGATTGAAGTTGAAGCCAACAAACTGCTGGCACGGATGACGGATAACCGGATGCATGTCAAGTTTGAGACGCAGCGGCTGACAAAGAAGGGAGATTTAATAGAGACCCTGGATATCAATATCTCCGACGAACTGGGAGTAAGGAACTATGAGATGTTCAGTGGCGGTGAAGCCTTCCGTATTAACTTTGCCATTCGCGTCGCCCTGTCCCGACTGCTAGCCAGAAGAGCCGGAGCGCCCCTGCGCACCCTGATTATTGACGAAGGCTTTGGCACTCAGGATAGCGGCGGCATGGAAAAAATAAAAGAGGCGATAAATTCCATTCAGGAAGACTTTGATAAGATAATCGTCATCACCCATATTGAAGAGCTAAAAGACGCCTTCCCCACCCGCATTGATGTCATCAAGACCGCCACCGGCTCAACAATATCAGTCAACTGAACTTATAGACCGAGGTCATCGGCGATTTTCTTCATCGCCACCACTCCCAGCTCAATAAACTTATCAAGCTCAAGCCCAATGTCACGGCATTGAGAGATATGCTCTCTGTTTGCCCCGGCGGCAAAGCCCTTCTCCTTAAACCTCTTCTTCACCGACTCTGCCTTAAGACTGGCCAGCTTCTTATCCGGGAGAACCAGAGCGGCGGCAATAATCAAACCGGTTAGCGGGTCAGCGCAAAATAAAGCCTTATCCAGCTTCGTCTCCAGAGGAACACCGTGCATCTCATTATGGCACAGGATAGCATGCGCCATCGCCTCACCACCCCCCAGCTCCCTGACCAGGTCAGCCCCCAGCTTGCTGTGCGTCTTCATATCTCCCCCGGTAAGCTCAACATCAATATCATGGAGCAGCCCGGTAAGCCCCCACTCCTCCTCGTCCTCGCCAAGACGTCTGGCGAGAGAGCGCATAATGGCCTCGGTAGCCAGCATATGCTTCACCATATTCTTGTTCTTCACATTGGCTTTAATAGACTCAAGTGCTTCTTCCCGGTCCATTTATCCCTCCTTGGCTACCGGTTTTAGCAGTAACGCTAATATAAGCCCGATAACACTGACTATAGCACAAGCCAGGAAAGCCAGGCTATAACTGCCGGTAACATCAAACATCCCGCCCGCCAGAACAGGACCGGTAACAGCCGCCAGCATGAAACCAAGGCCAACAACTCCTAAAATCACCCCATGCGAGCTCAGCCCGAATAGCTCAGCCACCAGCGGCGACTCCAGTGGTGCCAGACCGCCGTAGGCAAAGCCAAAGAGGGCGGCAAACAGGTAGAGCATCCACGCCTCACTGGCTAATTGTAGCCAGAACAGGGCTATGGCCAAAACAGCAAAGGCAACAATCAGCGCCAATTTATTCCCTCTTTTATCAGCAAAAACGCCCATTACCAATCTGCCGACAATGCTAACCCCGCCGATGGTAGCCAGAATATTGGCAGCGCTGGCTGCTGAAATCCCCAGCTCGGTGGCATGAGGGACAATATGTACTAGGCTGATATACAAGCCGAAACTAAAACAGAAGAACATACCACCAAGCATCCAGAGCTGGCTGGTATGCATTGCTTCCCAAAGAGAAAGCTCTCTAGCCTCCAAATTTAAGCCCTGTTCTTTCACCTCGCCTTCACCATATGGCGTCTGCCCCATCCGGCTCGGTTCACGCCTGAGAAACTGGGCTGCCAGAATAGTCAATATCAATACTGCAATACCTACCACAGCATAAGCAGTACGCCAGTCATAGGCAGCAATAAGCCAGTTAACTATCAAAGGTACAACCAGCACACCAAAACCTATACCTGAAAGAGCAATGCCGGTCATCACCCCTCTTCTCCTGGCAAACCACCTGGCTATTGTTGACACCAGCGGGATATAGACACCACTCATACCAACGCCTATTATCACCCCGTAGACCAGATAAAAGTGCCAGATAGTACCAATCTGCGACATTAATAGATAGCCCAAACCTAAAAAGGCGCCACAGGCTGTGATAACTATCCTCGGCCCAAACCTATCTGTTAGCCTCCCCATAACTACGGACAGCAGACCTATCAGGATAAATGAAAACGAGAAGGCGCCCGAGGTCATTGCCCTCGTCCAGCCAAACTCCGCTAGCAACGGTTTGAAAAAGACGCCAAAGACGCTGAATGTCCCCCAGGTTAATGTCATAATAAAGAAAGCAACCACCACCACAATATAGCCATAGAAAAATTGGGGTTTCCTAGCCTGAGTCATGTTCTCCTCTTTCACTACCAATCGGTTTTAAGAGTGAGGTCAGTATAAGGCCTATAACACCAGCAGCAGCACAGATAAGGAAAGCTATCTGGTAGCTACCGGTAATATCAAATAGGTGACCAACCACCACTGGGCCAATGGCATCACCAATCATATAGCTAAAGAAAACAGAACCCAGGATTACGCCGTGTGAGCTCAACCCAAATAGCTTAGCTACCAATGGTGATTCCAAAACAAACAAACCACCATAGCCAAAGCCTAAGATAGCGGCAAATAAGTATAACATCCAAAGTTCTTTAGCTCCTAGGAGCCAAAGTAAAGCACCTAAGAGCAAAATAGAGGCGATAATAAGAGCTAACCTACTCCCAATTCTATCGGCGACACTGCCTATTATAATCCCTCCGGGGATACTGATTCCGCCGCTAATAGCTAGAATATTGGCAGCGCTGGCTGCTGAAATTCCTATTCCGGTGGCATGGATAACAATATGCACCCAGACACCACCTAGAGAAAAACCCAAACAGAGCCATATTGCACTAAGCACCCAAAACTGTCTGGTGCGAATTGCCTCCTTAAGAGAGAACCCTTCGGCTTCCAAATTTAGGCTATTTACCTTTACTTCACCTTCACCATATGGCTCCTGCTCCATCTGAGCAGGAGCACGCTTTATAAACTGTGCTACCAATACAATCAATACCATGGTTATGATACCTAAAATAATATAGGCAGTGCGCCAGCCATAGCCAGAGATGAGCCAACTAGCTACCGGTGGCATAATCATTGTGCCTAAGCCGGCGCCCGAAACAACGGCGGCAGTCATCAATCCTCTCCTTTTGACAAACCACCTGGCTACTGGAGATAACAAGGGAACCCAGGCGGCGCTCATACCGATACCCACTATCACCCCGTAGAAAAGATATAGCTGCCAGATAGCACCAATCTGTGACATTAGTAAATAACCCAAACCCATAAGCAAGCCACAAGCCGCTATAACTAACCTGGGACCAAACCTGTCAGTCAGCCTGCCCATGCCGATTGCCACTAAACCACTCAGGATTATACAAAGTGAGTAGGCACCCGAGATTGCCGACCTTGTCCAGCCAAACTCCTCTAACAGTGGTTTGAAAAAGACAGCGAAGGAACTGAACATTCCCCAGCTTACCGTCATAATAAGAAAAGCAGCCACCACCACAATATAGCC
>SOJS01000027.1 GCA_004376435.1 Dehalococcoidia bacterium | reverse complement strand
TGCGCTCCAAAAACTTGTTGTAGTGATAGGCAATATCAGAGGCAAAATAGGTGGGCGAGCCATCACCGCGCACGACAACATTATCCTTATCCTCACCCAGAGCAGTGGAGACAAACCAGGTGGCACCCTCTTTCTCGCTGATATAGCCCTCCTGACGCAGAAGCGATATTACCTTCTGGTACTGCCCGTTATCATAGAGGCTCTGCTCGCTGAACCAGACATCAAAGCTCACCCCGAGCAGCTCAAGGTCATCCTTTATCTGGCTTACCATCTTTTCCAGACCAAGCCTGCCCAGCTGCGATAATGCTTCTGGCTCAGCTAGGGAGAGAAACCTGTCCCCTTCTTTGGCGATAATCTCCTTAGCCAGGTCAACCATATAGCCGCCGAGGTAGCCATCTGAAGGCATCTCGGCATCAACCCCCAGCGACTGCTGGTAGCGGGCATAGAGAGAGCGGTAGAAGGCATCAATCTGGCTACCGGCATTATTAATGTAATACTCCTTTTCCACCCTGTAGCCGGCGGCGGTAAGTACATTAGCCAGGGTGCTGCCCAGAATAGCGCCCCGGCCATGCCCAACATGAAGCGGTCCGGTGGGGTTGACGCTGACAAACTCTATCTGCACCCGGCTCCCCCCACCCAGGGCAATACTGCCATAGGCTTCACCGGCGGAGAGGATTGACTCCACCTGGCTGCTTAGCCAGCCGCTCTTAAGGGTGAAGTTGATAAACCCCGGCGGCGCCACTGTAATTTTATCAACCTCATCAGCCGGAGATATAAGGGCGACGACATCATTGGCTATAGAAAGCGGATTGAGGCCGGTGGCACGGGCTAATTTCAGGGGGAAACTTGAGGCATAGTCGCCGTGCTCCGGGTTCTGGGGGTGAGCAATAACAATATCAGGTAGCGCCACTGAAGGCAGCTTGCCTAACTGCTGCGCCTTGTTTGCCGCTTGTGTCAGCAGCTCTATCAGCCTCTGTTTAAGCATTAATCTCCCTTAAGATAGGTCGGCTGAGGGTCTTTACGCCCAGATTATAGCACAAAGCTAATTAGAAAGGGTAACCCAAGCTTTAACCTAGCTCCACTCGCCAGCCTCCGGCCAGATTCGGGTCAGCTCATTCATCAGCGGCTGGTGCTCAGGCTTCTCCAGGGTCGGGTCTTTCTCAAAGAGTCTTATTGCCTCACTGCGCGCCAGCTCAAGCAGAGCGACATCAGAAAGCCTAGCCATTCTCAAGTCAGGCAGCCCACTCTGCCGGGTGCCGAAAAACTCCCCGGGACCGCGCAACTTCAGGTCTTCCTCGGCTAAAGCAAAGCCGTCCTGAACCTTTTCTATTATGTCAAGTCTCTGCCGACTTATCTCAGAGGGGTTCTGGGCTAGCAGCATGCAGTAGCTCGGCTCCTGCCCCCGCCCCACCCGACCACGGAACTGGTGCAGCTGGGAGAGACCAAAGCGGTCGGCGCTCTCCACCAGCATTACCGTGGCATTGGGCACATCAATACCCACCTCCACCACCGGCGTTGACACCAGAATGTCAAGCTCGCCGCTGCGGAAGCGGCGCATTATTTTGTCCTTGTCCTTTGCCGACATACGCCCATGAAGCAAGCCCAGCCTCAGTTCAGGAAAGACTACTTGGGACAGGCGCTCATATTCCACGGTGGCGGCTTTAGCCTCAATCGCCTCTGATTCCTCAATCAGGGGGCAGATAATAAATGCCTGGCGTCCGCTGGCTACCTGACGGCTGATAAAGGAGTAGGCGCTATCTCTCTGTGTCGGTTGGAGCCATTTTGTCTTTATTACCTTCCTTCCTGGCGGCAGTTGGTCAATCACGGAAAGGTCAAGGTCGCCATAAAGTGTCAGCGCCAATGTGCGCGGTATCGGCGTCGCCGTCATCACCAGCACATGGGGGCTAAACCCCTTCTGGCGCAGTGCCGAGCGCTGGCTAACGCCAAAGCGGTGCTGTTCGTCCACCACCGCCAGACCCAGCCGGCAGAAATCAACACCCCTCTGAATAAGGGCATGGGTGCCGATAACAATATCTATCTCTCCCGATGAGATAGACTGCTGGAGTTCCTGCTTTCTGGCTGGGGTAACATCACCGATAAGCAAGGCAACAGTCAGGGGGCGGGGTAAAAGCCCAGAGTAACGGCAGCAGTAGCCTTCACCCTCCTGATGGCTCACCCTGGCTAGAAGCTGGCAGATAGTGGCAAAGTGCTGCTCGGCTAAAATCTCGGTCGGCGCCATAAACGCCCCCTGATAGCCGCTGGCAGCCGCTGCCAACAGGGCGGCTGTCGCCACCACTGTCTTGCCGCTACCCACCTCCCCCTGAAGCAGCCGGGACATCGGTCTTGGCTGGCTCAAATCAGCCAGCAGTTCCCCAAGCACCTTCTGCTGGGCTTTTGTCAGGGTAAAGGGCAGGGAGTCTAAAAAAGCAGCCAGCACCGGTGTTTCGGCATTAAACCGGTTACCCGGCTGACCCTCCTGCCAGTCACGCTTCTTACTTAACACGCCCAGCTGAAGGAGGAAGAGCTCATCAAAAGCCAGACGCAATCTTGCCTTGTCCTTGGCGGCTTCATCCTGCGGATAGTGAGCCTGACTTATTGCCTGGGGCAGCTCCAGCAGGTGACAGCGCTCTTTTAACTCTGAAGGCAGAAAGTCTTCCAGCCCCCCTGCCCACCCGTCAATGACTTCCTTCATTAACTTCCTTACCTGGCGGGGACGCAGTCCTTGGGTAAGGGGGTAGAGGGGAACCAGCCGCCCGGTGTGAATTAGCTCCCTGTCCTCTACCAGCTCCCACTCCGGTGATTCAAAGACAAGCCGCTCGTGAAAGGAGCTCACCCGACCACTTAAGACTACCCGTTTATTGGTCGCCAGCTGTTTAGCCAGATAAGGGTTGTTAAACCACACCGCCCTGACATTACCCGTCTCATCGCCGACAATAGCCTCACTGCTCCGCCGACCGCCCAGCCTGACCTCGCCCGCCTGCCACACATTGGCGATAATGGTCTGCTCCTCACCCTCACCAAGCTGGGAGATAGTCTTTAGCTGGCTATAGTCAAGGTGGCGGCGGGGGAAGAAATAGAGCAGGTCACGGACTGTCTTCATCCCCAGCTTGTTAAACTTGGTCGCCAAACTCAAGCTGATGCCCCTAACAGCCGTAATGGGCAAGTTAATAGATTGGCTGGCAATGCTGGGCTTTATTGCTGGGGAAGGTCGGCTAACTGGCGGCTTTAACCTAGTCCCATTCTCTTTTACCTCGGTGCTTTCCACCTCAGCTAGAAAGCCAAGCAGGCTATCTAGCCACTGCTGCCGCTGCTGCTTGGTGAGAGAGGTGTAGCTGGGTTTTTCCAGATGAAGACCACGAAAACGGCTTAGAAGCTGAGGATTGTTTATCTGCCCTGCCCAATGGTGAAGGAATTTGTCTAAACCGCCGATTACCGCTGAGTCCAGATAGTCCTTCTTCCGCTCAAGTTCAATAATCTTACGCAGAGGCTCGTCATTTATCGGCAAGGTTCCGCCTCATCACCAAAATCTTCCTTACTACTCTACGGAAACAATAAAGTTATAGTGGGGCTGACCGCCATTAACCACCTCAACCTGAAGCTGCTGGTGCTGCTGGCAAATAGTCTGACTAATCTGTTCTGCCTCAGTCAGCTCAGTATCAGCCCCGTAGTAAATGGTAATTACCTCAATCTTGTCTAAATCAAGCTCGGTTAAAACATCATTAAGAACCCCACCAGCACTATCACCTACTGCCAACATCTTGCCATTGACAATGCCAATTACCTGTTTCTTCTTGATCTTTAACCCGTTTAGCTGAGTGGAACGAACCGCCCGCGTAACCTCAATTGACTTTATCTCTGATTTCGCCCTTTCCATAAGCTGAACATTGCTTTCCAGGTCAGCCTCGTAGTCAAGGGCAAGCAGTGCCGCCACCCCCTGCGGGATTGTCTGCGTGGGCACGACGGCAATAGTTTTCTCCGTTAAGGACTGAACCTGATTTGCCGTAGCCACTATATTTTTGTTATTGGGCAGGATAATAACCTTGTCCGCCACCACCGACTCTACTGCATGGAGCAAGTCCTTGGTACTGGGGTTCATCGTCTGTCCACCGGAGACAACAACTGCTCCCAAGCTCCTGAAGACCTCACTAAGC
>SOJS01000078.1 GCA_004376435.1 Dehalococcoidia bacterium | reverse complement strand
ACTGCCGGGAACTTACCTTGGGAGCGGACAATACATACCGGGTCATCCTTGCCCACATACCTGCCGGCAATGAGAGCCAGACGCTGGGTGGAAGACACGGCGGCTATTTCCTTACTCTCCCGATGATAGACCGCCTTTACCATATAGCGTGACGGTGCCCCGATAAAAACGAGCAGGTCGTAGATCTCATCCGGGGCATTGAGGGTTATCTTCTTATGTTCCTTGATGTCATGCACCTCAAAGCTAAAGCCGGTGTGCATATTGGCGGCAATAACCAGCCCAATGGTATTAAATGGGTCGGCAAACATTTTATACAGCGGCATATTCCATGCCCCGGCTGATGTCTTATCAGCCATAAAGATGATAATAGTCTCCGCACCACGCTCCTCAAACTCCATCTCGGCTACCCCGGGACCCATCCCGCGCACATTACCTGAGAAGGCATCAGCCAGTAAGTCCTGCCCGGCGCCATGAAGCTTTAATGCCGTGGCTACCGCGGTGCCGGCGACAAAGGTATCCCAGGCGAGTTTATGGATTTTCTCACTGTCCTCACCCTGCTGGTGAGTCATAATCAGTTGCAGGTCATCGCCGCACTTGGTAACATGATAATCAACCAGCAGCCCGTCCTTCTTAGCCTTGGCCAGGTACTCCTCAGCCTTGGCTAGAACATCGGGGTGGGAAGTACAATGGCCGACATAGCCACCAACATCGGCCTTGATTACGCTCAACGTGATACTCATTATGTCCTCCTCGTGTTTTCAGTAATCAATCCCTCTCCTTGCCGCCACCCCCTCATTATATGGGTGTTTAATCTTTACCATCTCGGTGACCAGGTCAGCCGCCTTCACCAGCTTACTATCGGCATTACGGCCGGTAAGGATAAGCTCCACATCTGGCGGCTTATCTTCAATAAGCCTGATTACTTCATCCACGCTAACCAGCCGGCAGAAGACGGCGACATTCACCTCATCTAGCACTACCAGCTCATATTTGCCACTGAGCATAGCCTGGCGGGCAGCAGCTAGAGCTTGTTTTGCCTGCTTTCTCTCTTCTGGTTTAACATTGTTCGGGTCGGTAAAGCTGCCCCTTTCCCCAAAGCTGGCTACCTCTATATTGGGCAGCTGGGACAGGATTTTGCCCTCACCATAGGGGTAGTCACCCTTCATAAAGAAAACAAGGTATACCCTCAAACCGTGCCCCAGAGCTCGAAGCACCACTCCCAGTGCGGCTGAAGTCTTACCCTTGCCATCGCCAGTGAAGACCTGAACCAGACCCCGACCCAGCTGTTTTGATGCCCCTTCTGCCAATTAGAACTCCAACGGAAAAAAGTGGTAGCCAAGATAGATAAAGGCTTATAGTAACGATAGTTTAACAACCCGAGCCTGCTATGTCAAGGAAAGGGCGGGGCATTGGTGTCGTTACCATAATAGTGATATAATGCTCCTAGCACAAAAGTCTTTTGCACCTAATTCATTTGGGCAGATTCCCATCTTGAAAATTCTTCAAAGAGGAGCGCTAAAATGGCAACGAGCGAGGAATTGATTGAAGAATATAAACGGAAGCGGGGAAAAATCCTGCAGATGGCCGCTCCCGAGGCCATTGAGAAGCGCCACCAAGGGGGTCAGTTAACCGCCAGGGAGAGAATAGATTATTTCTTTGACGCCGGCACCTTCACCGAGATAGGCCTTTTTACCAAACACAGGACAACCGCCTTTGGCATGGACAAGAGGGAGATACCAGCCGAGGGGGTTGTCACCGGCTTTGGCAAGGTAAACGGCAGAAATGTGGTCGCCTTCGCCGAGGACTATATGGCTATGGCCGGTACCTTTGGTGAGTATCATGGCTTAAAAGAGATACGGGCGATTGAGTTTGCCAAGGAGAAGGGGTGGCCAATTGTCGGCATGAATGATTCCGGTGGTGCCCGCCTTCAGGAAGGGATGGATACCCTGGAGGCTTATGGCTGGCTCTTCCGCTCCCAAATTCTGGCTTCGGGGGTAATCCCCCAGATAGCCCTGCTGATGGGCCCCTGTCTCGGTGGACAGGCATACCACCCCATAATGCAGGACTTCCTTATCCAGTGCCAGGATACCGGCTTTATGGGTATTGCCGGTCCAGCTTTTGTTAAGACGCAGCTCGGTGAGGAAATCTCCCTTCAGGAGCTTTCGGGGTGGCGGGCGCATGCCGTTAAATCGGGGCAGACCCACATAGTAGCCAAGGATGACAAGGATGCCCTGGACAAAGCCAAGGAGCTTTTGTCCTTCCTCCCCGCAAACAACCGGGAAAAGCCGCCCTGCATAAAGACCAAGGATAACCCGGAGAGGGCAGTCCCTGAGCTTAATACCATCATCCCCGACCAGCCAACTCAGCCCTATGATATGTATCAGGTAATCAACCACATCGTTGATGACGGCTATTTCTTTGAGACAATGAAAGACCATGCCCGCAGCGTCATCACCGGCTTTGCCCGCTTTAACGGGCGCCCGGTGGGCATCTGGACGAACCAGCCAAAGCGGGCAGCCGGCATTATTAATATTGACGCCGCCGACAAGGGAGCCAGGTTCGTCAGATTTTGTGACCTGTTTAACATCCCGGTGGTTACCCTCCAGGACTGCCCCGGCTATATGATAGGCTCTGACCAGGACTGGAAGGGTATCCTGCGCCACGGGGCGAAGCTGCTCTTTGCCTGGGCTGATGCCACCGTGCCTCTGGTGTCAGTCATACTGAGGAAGTCCTACGCCGGCGCCCATTACGGGATGCTGGATAAGGGAATAGGCGCTGATTTTGTCTTTGCCTGGCCAACTGCCCGCATCACTATTGTCGGTGCCGAGACCGCCGCCAGCGTTATCTTCGCCAGGGAGATAAAGGAATCAGAAAATCCAAAGGAGACAAGAGCCAGGAGGATTGCCGAATATAGCCAGCTCTATGAGAATCCGTATCGTGCCGCTGAGAGGGGCTATGTTGATGATGTCATAATGCCCAGCGATACCAGAAAGGTGATAAACCGGGCACTGGACATTCTGGAAGATAAAAACAAGGATAACAAGGCGTTTAACGCCCGACCGTGGCGGAAATATTCCAATATTAACCTTTAGCGGGACAGGAGGTAGGACTAAAATAGAGATAATTCCGGCCATAGACCTCAGAAGAGGCAGGTGTGTTCGCCTCTATCAGGGTAACTATGATGCTGAGACAGTATTCTCTGATGAGCCGGTTGAGATCGCCCTGCAGTGGCAATCACTGGGAGCACCGAGGCTGCATATTGTTGACCTTGATGGCGCCGCCAGTGGCCAGCTCCGCAATCTGAGCATTATCACTGAGATAGCCAGTGCTGTATTAGTCCCGACCCAGCTTGGTGGCGGCATCCGCCAGTTTGAGGTGATAGAGAAACTGCTCAAAAGCGGCATTGAGCGTGTTATTCTGGGCACGGCGGCTGTGGAAGACCCTGAGCTGGTTAAGGAAGCCTGCCACAGATTTGGCGAATCTATCATAATTAGCATTGACGCCCGGCAGGGGCTTATTGCCACCCACGGCTGGCAAAAGCAGGCAGATATTGAGGCGGTGGACCTTGCCAGAGCTATGGTCAGGCTGGGGGTAAGGCGTTTTATCTACACCGACATCGGCTGCGATGGCACCCTTGGTGAGCCTAACTTCAGTGCTGTTGCCGAGCTTTTGGCTGCCATCAGGCTGCCGCTTATTGCCGCCGGTGGCATCTCGTCGCTGACCCACCTTAAGATATTAAAAAAGCTCGGCGTTGAGGGGGCTATTGTCGGCCAGGCGCTCTATACTGGAGATATCAATCTAAAAGAAGCGCTGGCGGCTATTAGCTAGATGTGAGAAAAGGAGAGGGGGATACAGGGGGTGAGGTTGATTAAAAACCTAAAGTTCAATAAAGATGGGCTTATTCCGGCAATAGTCCAGGATGATGACAGCGGCCAGGTGCTGATAATGGCTTATATGGATGAGGAGGCACTGCGCCGCACCCTGACTAGCGGTGAGGTCTGGTTTTACAGCCGCAGTCGGCAGGAGCTGTGGCACAAGGGGGAGACATCGGGCAACCGCATCAAGGTGCGCTCGGTATGGAAGGACTGTGACGGCGATACTATCCTGGTCAAGGGAAAGCCCTCCGGCCCGGCGTGCCACACCGGCAATAAGAGCTGCTTCTTTCAGCAGCTGAAGAAAGAGGA
>SOJS01000018.1 GCA_004376435.1 Dehalococcoidia bacterium | reverse complement strand
CATTTTGCCCAGCTTTTTCGGTAGAGGGTGAGCAGACTGCCACAGCTGGGGCAGGGCTGGGGGAGGGGTCTTAAATTTATGGCGAACTGGCAGTCGGGGTAGCTGGAGCAGCCGTAGAAGGTGCGCTTCTTCTTACTTAGCTTCTCCACCACCTCCCCGCCGCACTCAGGACATTTAACGCCAATCTTAACCTGGATTGACTTGGTATATTTGCAGCCAGGATAGCCGCTGCAGGCGAGAAATTTCCCATAGCGCCCATGCTTGACTGCCAGGTTTTTACCGCATTTGGGGCAGAGCTCATCGGTTATCTCATCGGCTAATTTTACCTTCTCCATAAGTCGGGAGGCACTCTCCAGGCTCTGGGCGAAGGGGGTGTAGAAATCCCGGACAACATGCCCCCAATCCTTGTTCTCACTGGCTATCTCATCCAGCTCATCCTCCATACGGGCGGTAAACTCAATGTCAACGATGTCAGGGAAGTGCTGGCAGAGCAGGTCGTTGACGATAACACCCAGCTCGGTAGGCTTGAAGCTTCCCCTGAGCTTGGCAACATAGCCACGCTCCCGGATGGTGGACAGGGTTGGGGCATAGGTGCTGGGACGGCCGATACCCCACTGCTCCAGTGTCTTAATCAGGGTCGCTTCGGTAAAGCGGGGTGGCGGCTGGGTAAAATGCTGTTCCGGGAAGAGCCCTAAAAGCTCAAGCTGGTTGCCCTTTTCCAGTCGAGGAAGCAGGGCTATTTTGGCTGTTTCCTTCTCCGCCTCGTCCCTGCCCTCGGTATAGATAGTGGTAAAGCCGGCAAAACGGACAACCGAGCTGGAGGCTCTTAGTAAGTAGTTGGGTCGGACCAGCCGCCGTTTGGCTTCAATGTCAACAGTGGTATTATCAAAGATTGCCGCTGACATCTGGCTGGCTACCATTCGTTTCCAGATGAGTTCGTAGAGCCTGAACTGGACAGCCGTCAGGTGCGGTTTAATCAGGGATGGCTCCCGCCAGGTCTTGGTGGGACGAATAGCTTCGTGGGCTTCCTGGGCTCTTTTGATGCTGGTAAAGGAGCGGGCGTGGGGTGGTAGAAAGCGGGCACCGTACCTCTCGGAGATAAATTCTCTGGTCTCGGTAATCGCCGAGCGCGCCACCCGAGTAGAATCGGTGCGCATGTAGGTGATAAGCCCGACACTGCCCTCATCACCGATGGGCAGACCTTCATAGAGCTGCTGGGCAACCGCCATTGTCTGTTTGGCGGTGAGGTGGAGCTTGCGCCAGGCTTCCTGTTGCAGGGTGCTGGTGATAAACGGCGGTGCTGGCTGGCGAGTTACCTTTCTGGTGCTCACCTTGCTTACCTTGTAGCTGGTTTCCTCAAGCTCATCCTTAATCTCATCGGCCTCTTGCTGGTTATTAATATCAAGCTTGGTGCCGTCGCTAAGACCAACCAGCATGGCGCGAAAGACTATCTCCTCATCGGCTATCTTCCGTCTTAGCTCAGCCTCAATCGTCCAGTATTCCTGGGGGGTGAACTGCTCTATTTCCCGCTCGCGGTCAACAATAATTCTCAAGGTGACTGACTGCACTCTGCCGGCGGAAAGCCCCCTTCTTACCTTGCGCCACAGGAGCGGACTAATCTTATAGCCGACCAGTCTATCTAGAATACGGCGCGCCTGCTGGGCATTGACCAGCCGCATATCTATGGGGCGGGGATTTTTGAAGGCATGCTCAATAGCTGTTCTGGTTATTTCGTGGAAGATGATGCGGTGGTAAGGCTTGCGGTTGGACTTGGTTACCTCAAGCAGGTGCCAGGAGATAGCTTCTCCCTCGCGGTCAGGGTCAGTGGCCAGATAGACGGCATCGGCCTCTTTAGCTGCCTGCTTTAGCTCCTGCACAATGCCCCTTTTCTTGCCGGGGACTATATATCTAGGGGTAAAGCCCTTCTCTATGTTTACCCCCAGACTGCTCTTGGGCAGGTCTCTAACATGACCCAGCGAGGCTTTAAGAATATAGTCACCGCCTAGAATTTTGCTCAGCGTCTTTGCCTTGGCTGGCGACTCCACAATAACCAGGTTTTTGTCCATCGCCCCTAATCCACTCTTACCCGATATTCCTCTCTAGCTTCCCGAGCCAGGACATAGTTCATTGTTTCTACCTGCTTTATCATGCCTTTAAGCTCCATTATAGCCAGGGTGCTGCTGACGGTTGAGATGGGCAGTCCGCTTGAGCGGCAGAGCTCGTCAATATGGGCCGGTTCTGCCGATAGCAGCTTCAGCAGCCGGGACTCGATATCAGATGCCGGCATGACCTTTTTTACTTCTATATGGCGAGCCACCGCCATCAGGTTCAGCTCCTCTAAAATATCGGTGTAGTTACGGACCAGCTTGGCTCCATCCTGGATAAGGTGGTTGGTGCCGCTGCTGGCTGGCGACAGGATGCTGCCAGGGATGGCAAACACCTCCCTGTTCTGCTCCAGTGCCAGACGGGCGGTAATCATCGCCCCGCTCCTCTCTCCAGCTTCAATAACCAGAACTCCCAGGCTTATTCCGCTCATAATGCGATTGCGGCGGGGGAAGTTGTCCGCCTTGGGTCGGGTGGTGAGGGGATACTCGCTTATTAAAGCTCCCTGCTCCATAACACGGCGCGCCAGATTGGCATTCTCGCTGGGATAGACAATATCAAGCCCGCAGGCAAAGACGGCAATGCTGCGTCCGCCAGCCTCCAGAGCGCTGCTGTGAGCTACGGAATCAGCCCCCTTGGCTAGACCGCTGACAATGGTAATTCGGCTCCGAGCCAGGTCACTCACTATTTCCTCGGTTACCTGCCGCCCATAAACAGTAGCCCGGCGGGTGCCGACCACTGCCAGAGCCCACTCATCCTCGGGAAGCAGGTTGCCCCTGACATAGAGCACCGGCGGGTAGTCATATATCTCCTTAAGTCGGGAGGGATAGGCGGGGTCATGCCAGGTGAGCACCTTTACCCCGTAGCTGCCCAGCTTTTCCATCTCCGCTTCCAAAGAAATCTTACTTCGCTGGGAGGTGATGGCATTTATTGAGCTGCTGTCTAAGCCTGCTTGCTTCAAATCAGCCGGGGATGCCCGCCAGGCATTTTCCAGACTGCCAAAGTGGTTTTCCAGCTGGGCAAATTTAACACGCCCGATGCCGGGCATGATGCTAAAGCCTACCCAGTATTTGGTCTCTTTGTTTGTTATTTCCAAGGCAATGTCATTCTAGCATAGAGGGAGATTGAAGACAATCTAAAACGGGACTGTGGCTAGCCCCCTTTATCCCGCAGGACAACACAGGAGGCGAGGGCGATTGCCAGCAGGGTAGCGCTGGCAATAGTGAAGGCGGTGAAAAAGCCCCAGAGGTCAATGATGTAGCCAAGGAGGGGGATTATCAGCCCCGGCCCGCCCCGGCTGGCGGAGAAGTAGATGCCGAGGATGGTGGAGCGTCTCTGGGGGGAGGTGTGGGTGACGATGTAGCCTTCTGTGATGAGCATGGCTACATACATACTTGCCCCGAGGACGATTAGCGTAAGGAAGATGCCCCAGCCAAAGGAGGTGATGTTGAGCAGGTAGAGGACGGGGCCGGAGAGCAGACTTAGAGCCAGCAGCACCGGGACTTTCCCGATGCGGTCGGAGAGGTAGCCGCCGGCCGGCCCGGCCCATAGCCCACCGGAGTGGAAGACGGAGAGGAGGATGGCCGCTGTTGTCATGCTAACACCCAGGGTGTCAACGGCAAAGAGGGGAAGGTAGGAAACTGCTGAGAAAAGGACAGCCTGGATGGCAATGCCGATGACGATGACCGCAATCAGGCGGCGCAACTGCGCCCTGGGAAGCTTTGTCTCTGTGTCTTCAGTAGCGGTGCTCACAGCTTTGGTGGTTACCCTCCGCCTCCTTAGCAGGAGGTAAAAACCAATGCCGAAAATGAAGACGGGGATGGCTACTGAAATAAAGGAGCCGCGCCAGCCCAAGCTGGCGGCAATGCCGACGGCGATGAGGGGAGCCAGGAAGAAGCTGAGGGTGCCGCCTACCTGGTGGATGCCCAGGGCGCGACCCTGGTTTTTGGGCGCAACCGCTGCTGAAACAAGTGGGGATGAGGAGGGGTGGTAGCCGCCGCTGGTCAGCCCCAGCAGTACTAGGAGGATAATCATGATGGTGTAGCTTGGTGAAAGCCCCACCAGAAATCCCCACAGAGCCACTCCGGAGATACTGGTGATGATTAT
>SOJS01000041.1 GCA_004376435.1 Dehalococcoidia bacterium | reverse complement strand
AGCGGCGTGGTCAGGGCGGCATGGAGTATCAAGCCAAAGAAAACTAGATAGCCAAAGACATAGATGCCCACCGCTTCTGGTCTCTTGTTAATACTGGCAAATGGTATCTTGGGGGTTAGCTTATCCAGCAGGTAGAAAAGGGCCAGCCCGATAAGCAGGCTGATTAAGAAGCTTGCCGCCAACAGCCCCAGCCGTCTAAAATCAAAAAAGTACTCCACCAGTGGACCGCCGACCACCGTCGGTGCCGTAATGGCACCGTGGATAACCAGACCAACCAGGATGAAAAAGCCGGCAATAAACAGCCCCGTCGCCGTCGGGCTTTCTCCGATACGCTGGCGCTTCTGGATATGGGGGACAAGGGCATCCAGCGCCCTGACCCCAAGCCAGGCAAGAAGGACGCAGATGAGCGCCAGCCATATTGTTTTCGCCATCCATATCAGCACAATCAGCCAGAAGGGAGTGGCTAAACCTAACTGATACATAGATTTCCTCCTTTAAGTTAAAAGTAACGGTGTTAAATAGGTTTCAATGATAGCCGCCGGCAGAAGCAAGATAACGGCAATAAGCAGATATTTTAAATTCTGCTTGAGAGTGGGCAGTATTTGCTTTCTCCTCTCCTCTTTGAATAGGGCTAGTATGACGGCAGCACCAAAGCCAAGAGCCGCCGCCTGACCCAGGATTAAAGCTGGAATCTCAAAGATGCCGTGGGGCAGTATACCAGCCAGGACAAAGGCGACTGATTTCTCCTCGGCTACTATCACTGAGACAAAGCCAAGCAGCCAGCCATTAACAGTTAGTGACAAAATCGGCACCAGGCAGAGAAGCGGACTGAGGATGAAGCCAAAGAGTAAGACAGAGACATTCTTAAGAAAGATAATTATAAAAACAAGAAACGGGGGCAGTGACTCCAGAAAATCGGCCAGCTCCTCAAGGGCGGCGATATCCTCAGCAAAAAGACTAATGCTGCCGGGAGATGCCAGTCCAAGGATAAGACCGGCACTAAACAGCAAAGCAGCAACTATAATCCACCTTTTATAGCTCATGGCTAACTAATCCCGACTTAAATTATTTTTGATTATACCGCTTTCAGCCGCTTTTGGGTAGTGGTAAGGGCTGGACTTTCAAGGACAAGCAAAAATTGACAACATTCATCAAGCTGTTTATAGTGTCAACTAGCAGGGTAAGCTAGCGGTCAGACACAGGGGGTCAACAAAGGTGAAGGCGGCTGATGAGCCAGTTGAGGTTGAACATTTAGCCAGACTGAATGAATACGGTCCCGACGACCTTTTTATCTGCTGTGCCAGTTTTGAAGAGCGGTCCACCTCCAGTGTCTCCAAAATGGGCATTGACTACCGCACAAACTTTGCCATCATCTTTGCTATTGAGGAGCCCCTTTACAAGCAGCAGGTGGAAAAAAACCTTTATCGACTGCAAGCCGAACTGGGGAAAAGGACCTCTAAAGGTATCTTCGTCATCTCCTATCAGAAAGAAAACCCGATTGAGGGCATCAACCAGCTGAAAAACATCTGGGAAAAGTGTAAGCCCAGAAACCCCGAAGAGCCTTACATCACTATTGACATTAGTGGTTTTACCAAGATATATCTACTGGAGCTTTTCCACCATCTTGTCATCGAGCTAAATCTGGGGATTCCCCGCATCCTGCACACCACCCAGACTTATCTACCAACCAAACTCACCCGCGGCGTGGAGCAGATTACCACCATACCCAACTTCTACGGCAGCATCTCATGGGAGAAACAATTTATTCTTATCCTGCTTTTAGGCTTCGAGCCAGAAAGGTCTCTGGCGGTATGGAAGCATTTTAACCCGAAAAGGACGATAGCGCTGGTAACCAACCCACCGCGCTATGGACATGCTGATTATCTAAAATATGCCCGGCAAAACAATTCCTACCTGCTCTCCCAGCCCTCGGTAGAAGTAAGAGATGTGCCGCCGGATAACCCTTATGCTGTCAAGAAAGTGCTGGAAACCGTCTATAGCGAGACAAGGGAGTCATTCAATATGGTCATCGGACCTTTCGGGACCAAGCCGCAGACGGTGGGCGTCTTTCTTTTCTATCTGGAGCACCCCAAGGTTCAGGTTATCTATTCTTACCCGATTAAATATACTAGGTCCTATCTGCAGAGAAAGGCTGGTCCGACACTGTTGCTACCCCTAGCGCCGGCGGTGACTTAGCTTAATTTAAGGAGCACTTTTGGGCAGTTCCTGCTCCCTGATGATGGCTAAAAGCGGTGACAGGTCTTTATTTAGCGTAATATCAGCACTCTGCTCCACGGCGGGAGCTTTGGGATTGAAGGCTACCCCGAGGCCAGCCTGCTTAAGCAGGCATATATCGGCAACATTGTCACCAACAGCTACCGTCCTTACCAGCGGTATCTTTGTCTCATCACAGAGGCTGAACAGAGCATTTAGCTTGCACACCGAGTGCTTCAGGCATCCCCCCCGATTCCTCGTCCAATTTAGTGGCATCTCCACCCCTCCGGTTGCCTTCCCATCCTTGACAACAAGCCTATTAGCCACAGTGAAGCCAAAGCCCAGCTTTTTCTGCAAACGCTCGGTGGCTAGGGTGTAGCTGTCACTGATAATAGCCAGTATGTGCCCGTCCTTCTTTAGTTCCGAGGTAACCAGTTGGGTACCGGGCGAGAGCGGAATCTGATTGAAGACAGCAATAATATCTTTTACCCTTATTCCCTTAAGTAGAGCGGCGATGCTTTTTGTCTTCTTGTGCTCGGGAATACTCCCGGACATTATACTCTTCAGCTCCGCCTCAAAGCCAAACTTGTGAGCCAGCCGGAAAATAAACCTGTCAGCAATTAGGGTGCCGTCCATATCAAAGACTATCAGTCTCGGCTCTGGAGAGTAATCTGCCATCCCTATTCCTTCAGTACTGAATATGAGTCCAGATGCTCGGCCATAAAGTTGGTGAAATTTTCAATATTTTTCTTGTTGGGAGGGTAGTTAATATGAGGCTTGGCTGGTTTCTCACCCCGCCCCAGAACCCGCTGGGTTACCAGTTCTTTGGCAATCATCCGCTTGGTCACATCACCACAGAGTGGCGAGTGATAGACAGTGCTCAACCCCTGGAGCAGCATGCTGCGCAGGTGCATCGTCCCTCTATCCTCATGAAAGTGGGGGTTTCTACTCTCCATCTGGAATATTTCTATCCCCTGCCTGGCTATCTGCTGGTTGGCTACCGGCAGCACACCGCCAAAATCCTCAAACAGAGCGACCAGCTCCTGTGGCTCAACAGCATAACCCGAAGCATAGGGCAGTATTTTAGCCAGCTTCATGCTTATGGCATGTTCGCCGGCATTGGCTGTCTTGATGATGTCGGTCTCAAAGCCAGTCTTGGCTGAGATTAAAGAATTCAAACACTTATTGGTCGTCTCCGAAACCCGCCCCCATTTTCTGAAGTAGACTTCGCCTGATACTTTTGGTTTGTAGCGCCACAGAATCCTGACCATGGTATAGGGCGATAGTGAAGTGCTGAAGCCAGCGGCATAGCACTTGACATACTCCCAGACCGCCCCCGGAAAGTAGTTATCAGCATCAACAAAACCAACATACTCCTTCCCGGCCAGCATCGCCATCAGCAGGCCGATTACCATCCCCTCGCTTTTGCCATCCCTTACCGCCTTGCCGTTGTCTTCCAGCAATCCAGTATACTCTGCCTGGGCTAAAGCCTGGGTTAAAACGGTGTCTTTCTGGTGGATAATTAAAGCCTTACGCTGGGTATAGTGGCAAAACTGCTCCAGGGTATCCTCTTCCATAACAAATCTGTCCGTCTGCTTTCGCTCGCTGTTGGAAACGACTATTATCAGACATTCATGGGGGACGCCGCTGATAACCCCCTCAAAGAGCTTGAGCTTCTCATTCTTGGTCGGGATAACAACCGCCATCTTCTCCTCAATGCCCTTGATAGCATCCTCTTCTATTTTGTCAACAGCAATTGCTTCCTTAAGCGGCGAGTTGGCTTTTCTCCCTGAATCAAGCTCCAGCACCTTCTGGACATCGTGTATCTTTATTGAGCCGAAGCGTTCGGTATATCTCTGTTTTTCTATTCGCATTCTCCCATCCTTAAAGCTAGCAATGTTTAAGACAGCCGATAATAACACAATAATGGCTTGTTGTAAACAACAGCCATCGGGCAGAAAAAGGGGGAGGTAAAATATCTAAACTAGTGGGGGAATAATACCACAAGCAGAGCCTGCCGCCAGGT
>SOJS01000052.1 GCA_004376435.1 Dehalococcoidia bacterium | reverse complement strand
AAGGAAATAATAGACAAATATCAGCGTGACCAGAGCCTGCTGGTAGCCATTTTGCAGGACATCCAGGCAGAATACAATCACCTGCCCGAGGATGCCCTAAAAGAGGTCAGCCGGCGCCTGAAAATCCCCCTGACCCAGGTCTATAGTGTGGCTACCTTCTTTAAGGCTTTCGACCTAAAACCAAGGGGGCGCCGTGTAGTTAATGTCTGCCTGGGCACAGCCTGCCATGTTCGGGGGGCGCTCAAAATCCTGGAAAATATTGAGAAAGAGCTTGGCATCAAAGCCGGGGAGACGACTAAAGACCTGAAATATACCCTGGAGACAGTAAACTGCATTGGTGCCTGTGCTCTGGGTCCGATAGTTATGGCTGATGAGGAATATTGCGGCAGGATGAAGGCGGAAAAGGTCAAGCCTTTACTGGAGAAATATAGCTGATGGCAAAAAAGGGGAAAGCGCTGACCAGAGTAGGCTCTCTTGATGAGCTGGAGAGGCTAAGAGAGTCAGTAGTAAAGAGAGACCATAATAAGCCCTCTATTGCCGTCTGCGGCGGACCGGGCTGTCTGGCTCTGGGGGCGGGGAGTGTTATTACTGCCTTCAAAAAGGAAATAGAAAAACAGGGTCTTGATACTAATGTAGTCTTGAGGATAATCGGCTGTCCTGGCTTCTGCGAGGGGGGTCCGCTGGTTTTAATTGAGCCGCAAAACATCCTCTACCACCGGGTAAAGGCTGAGGATGCGGCTCGGATAGTCTCCCAGACAGTTAAGCAGGGTAGCCTAATTGACAGGCTGCTTTATCACCACCCCAAGACCGACAGGAAGGTTATCCATGAGGGCGATATACCTTTCTATAAAAAACAGCGGCGCCTTCTACTGGCAAGCAACTCCAGGCTTGACCCCAACGATATTGAGGACTATTTAGCTCTGGATGGCTATAGTGCCCTGGTTAAGGCTCTCTTTAGTATGTCCCCTGAAGGGATAGTTGAGGAGATAAAAAGGTCGGGCCTGCGGGGGCGCAGTGGTGGTGGCTTCCCCACCGGCATCAAATGGCAGAGCTGCCGCCGGGCGCATGGCGACACCAAGTATGTTATCTGTAACTGTGACGAGGGCGACCCGGGTGCCTTTATGGACGGCAGCCTGATGGAGGGAAACCCGCACAGTATCCTGGAGGGAATGATAATCGGTGCTTATGCCATCGGTTCTCACCAGGGCTATATCTACATCCGTAATGAGTATCCATTGGCGGTGAAAAATGCCGCTATAGCCATTAAACAGGCGGAAGACTATGGCTTTCTGGGCAAAAACATACTGGGCTCGGGGTTTGACTTTACCGTCAGCATAAACCGTGGCGGTGGCGCCTTTGTCTGCGGTGAGTCAACGGCACTGATGGCTTCACTGGAGGGCAAGGTGGGTGAGCCAAGAGCCAAGTATGTGCACACGGTGGAGAAGGGCTTGTGGAACCAGCCGACCAATCTTAACAATGTTGAGACCTGGGCTAATGTGCCGCTGATAGTCAATAATGGCGCTGACTGGTACTCTAAAATAGGCACCGAGAGCAGCAAGGGAACCAAGATTTTCTCCTTGGTGGGCAAGGTTGTTAATGCTGGTCTGGTGGAGGTGCCGATGGGGACAACCTTAAGGGAGATTATCTATGATATCGGCGGCGGTGTTAGCGACGGTAAAAAATTCAAGGCGGTGCACACCGGCGGTCCTGCCGGGGGCTGCCTGCCACCGAGCCTGCTTGACCTCCCCGTTGATTTTGATGAGTTTACCAAGGTCGGCTCGGCGATGGGCTCCGGCGGCATGATTGTCCTCGATGAGGAAAATTGTATGGTGGATATTGCCAAGCACTTCATTAACTTTCTTAAAAGTGAGTCCTGCGGCAAGTGTGTTCCCTGCCGTGAGGGGCTAAAGCAGATGAGCCAGATACTGACTGATATTACCGAGGGGAGAGGGGAGGATGGGGATATAGAGCTGCTGGAGGAGATGGGGGCAGCGATTAAGGATGGCTCCCTGTGCGGTCTGGGGACTACCGCCCCCAACCCGGTGTTAAGCACTATCCGCTATTTTCGGGATGAGTATCAGGCTCATATTAAGGATAAGAAATGCCCGGCGGGCGTCTGCAGGATAGGTTAGGGGTAAGAATAGATGGTAGCATTAACTATTGATGGACGAGAGATTCAGGCAGAAGAGGGAAAGACAATACTGGAGGTAGCCGGGGAGAATAATATCTATATACCGGCTCTATGCTCTCATGAGGCAGTAACTCCCTATGGCGCCTGCCGTCTTTGTCTGGTGGAAATTACTAGAGGGAAGAAGAAGAGGCTGGTCGCCTCCTGTCTTTATACTGTGGAAGACGGGCTTATTGTCAAAACTGACTCGGAGAGGGTTACCAATGTCCGCCGTATGGTAGTTGAGTTTCTGCTTGCCAGATGCCCTGACTTGGAGGTGTTACAAAAATTAGCCGCTGAGCTGGGTGTTGATAAGGTCAGGTTCAAGCTGGAGGAAGATAACCACAAATGCATTCTCTGTGCCCTCTGCACCCGAGCCTGTGAGGAGGTGGTGGAAGCCTCGGCAATCAGCCTGGTCAATCGGGGAGTAGACAGGCAGATGGCTACTCCATTTTATGCCCTCTCCGAGGCTTGTATTGCCTGTGGTTCCTGTGCCTATATCTGCCCAACAAAAGCAATCAGTATTGAGGATATTGGCGACACCAGAATAATAACCATGCCCCATAACACCATGGAGTTCAAGCTGAAGAAGTGCCAGAACTGTGGCCGCTACTGGGCGCCACAAAAACAGCTGGACTTCATCATCAAGAAGGCAGATTTACCGGCCGATGCCTTTGATCTCTGTCCTGACTGCCGCGACTAAAGCCGCTATAGGTCCTTTCAGTTGCCTCCTAATAGCCCCTCTGCTATACTTTTGCCGGCGGGGTGTAGCGCAGGTGGCTAGCGCGCAGCGTTTGGGACGCTGAGGTCGGAGGTTCAAGTCCTCTCACCCCGACCATAGCCTCAATGTAACTGGTGCTATTCATACGGCGTTCGGGCAAGCAGACTGGCGATAGTGGCTAAAAGTAGAACCCCGGCCAGCCCCAGCCAGAAAATAGCCGTAAATGAGGCGGGAAGTATCAGAACTATCCCGACAGCGGTGAGGATAGCCATAACAGCACACAATCCACCCAGGATACCCAGTATTAAAGCTAATACTCCCATGGTATAACCTCCTTTCAGCCTATTTATTACCAGAAGTGGCACTGTTGAGCTTTATTTTATTCTATGGCTACGCTATAATCAATAGCTGATAATACCATGAAAGTGACCGAAAATCTATACTTTGAAAGTACCGGTCGGGATAAAGAGCAGCTTTGACTTTGTTTAGAAGGGATATGTTGGCATGGCTTTAAGGGAAAGGGTAGCCGCCTCTTTTGAACTGGGACCAATCAGACCGCCCAGCGAGGCCCACTCCCTGCTTATCAGGGTAACCAGAAACTGCCCCTGGAACCGCTGTCGCTTTTGCCACACCTACAAGGGGGAGAAATTCCAGCTCCGGTCAGTGGCTGGGATAAAGCAGGACATAGAAACAGCCAGGGCAATACGGGATGAGATAGAGGGGTTCTCCTTAAAATCTGGCTATAGGGGTGGACTGAAAAAGATGGCTGGGATGGTGCTCGGTAGCCCCCTAAACCAAGCCTATCGCCATGTCGCCCTGTGGCTTTACGCCGGTGGCGAGAGTGCCTTTCTTCAGGATGCCAACAGCCTGATTATGAAGGCGGACGAGCTGGTTGAGGTGATAAGGTTCTTAAAACAGACCCTGCCCAGCATTAATCGGGTAACCAGCTATGCCCGCTCCAAGACAGCCGCCAAGAAGAAGCTGGAGGAGCTAATAGAGCTGAAAAAGGCTGGTCTTTCCCGCCTGCATATTGGCTTGGAGTCAGGCTACAACCCTTTGCTCCAATACATGGACAAGGGGGTTACTGCTGCCGAGCACATCAGTGGCGGTAAAAAGGTGGTAGCATCGGGCATTTCATTATGTGAGTATGTTGTCCTCGGGCTAGGGGGGAGGAAGATGGGGCGACAGCATGCTATCCAGACGGCTAAGGTGCTAAATGAGATAGACCCTGACTTCATCAGGGTGAGAACATTGGCTATTAACAGCCGCATGCCGCTACATAGTGAGGTGAAAAACGGCAATTTTATTCGGCAGACAGACGAGGAGATTGTCGCCGAGGAGAAGCTTTTAATAGAAAACCTTGACTGCCGTTCAAACTATGTCAGCGACCATATCACCAACCTGCTTCAGGAGGTTGAGGGCAGAC
>SOJS01000050.1 GCA_004376435.1 Dehalococcoidia bacterium | reverse complement strand
GCCGCCGCCATAATCAGGGCATCCGCCCCCGCCACCGCCTTGGTTACCGCCGCCTTCATCTGAAGAGCAGTTTCAACGCCGACAACCTCAACCCCGACCGGCGCCGGCAGGAAGGCGGCGGTAATCAGCCTGACACCAGCCCCCCTGTCTCTGGCCGCCTCGGCCAAAGCATAGCCCATCTTGCCCGAGGAGCGATTGCCGATACTGCGGACAGGGTCAATCGGCTCGCGGGTGCCGCCGGCAGTGACCACGATGTGTTTGCCGGCTAGGTCACCACCCCTGCCCAGCACCTGTTTAATGGTGGCGATAATGGTCTCCGTGTCCGCTAGACGACCGTGACCCGTTTTCCCCGAGGCAAGATAACCGTAGCCCGGGTCAACAAGAATAAAGCCTCTGTCTTTGAGCTTAGCCAGATTTTCCTGAGTGATGGGGTTATGGAGCATATTGGCATCCATTGACGGCGCCACAATAATCGGCGCTTTGGTCGCCAGCACAGTGCAAGTGAGCATATCGTCGGCAATACCGACCGCCATCTTGGCGATAATGTTAGCCGTCGCCGGGGCAACAACCACCACATCCGCCGCCTCAGCCAGGGCGACATGCTCAATACTGAACTCAGAAGCCAGCTCCCACATGCTGGTCACCACCGGTCGCCCGGTAAGGCTGCGCAGGGTGAGCGGGGCGATGAACCTGGTGGCGGAATCAGTCATCACCACCTCAACCCTGGCTCCGGCCTGGGTTAGCTTGCTGGCGATATCAGCCGCCTTGTAGGCGGCGATGCCGCCACTTATGCCCAGAACTACAGTCTTACCCGCCAGCATAATTTTATCCTCATCAGGCTTTATTCATGAGATAGATAAGTCGCAGCCCAATCAGCGTCAGATTAGGCTCGACCACATCAATTACCTTGGTCTCCTTAGCGATAAGGGCGGCATAACCGCCGGTAGCCACCACCTTGGCTTTCTCCCCCAATTCCTGCCCGATACGAGCCACTATACCCTCAATCAGCCCGACATAGCCAAAGATAATCCCTGACTGCATGGCGCCAACAGTGCTGGTGCCGATAGCCCGTTTGGGATGGGTTAATTCTATTCGGGGCAGCATTGCCGCCTGGATGAACAGGGCTTCAGCGCCAGTGGCTATACCCGGCGCAATGGCCCCTCCCAGGTAGTCGCCTTCCCGGGACACAGTATCAAAGGTGGTAGCTGTGCCCACGTCAGTAATGATTACCGGCCCACCATAGAGATGGTGGGCGGCGACAGCATTGACAATACGGTCAGCCCCGACCTCCCTGGGGTTATCCATGCGGATACGCACCCCGGTCTTCACTCCGCTCCCCACCACCAGTGGCGTGATTTTGAAGTAGCGCTGAAAAAGCTCCTCAAAGGTAGTTATTAGGGGCGGGGCGACGCTGCACAGGGCAGCCTCTTTAATATCAGCTATTTCCAAGCCCTGGTGGCGCAGCAGGTTAAGGAGCAAGGCGGCATACTCATCAGCCATGCGGTGAACACTGGTCGCCATGTGCCAGGTAGCCCGAAGCTCCTCACCATCAAAGACGCCCAAGGTGGTATCAGTATTGCCAATATCAATGGCTAACAGCATAATATTTCTATCTGCTTCTTAACTTAACTTTCCTTCAGCCCCTTAATAACCAAGGGCAGTTCCGGGAGAAGGTCAGTGGCAATCATACCGGCATCACCCAGTCTGGCCTTGACCATGTCACCGGCTTCACCATGGAGGTAAACGCCCAGCGCAGCGGCGTCAAAAGGTGACAAGCCCTGGGCTAAAAGCCCGGCTATCGCCCCGCTTAAGACATCTCCAGTGCCGGCTGATGCCAGCCCGGGATTGGCTACCGGACTGACGGCAGACTGACCATCAGGGATGGCAACAACAGTATTGGCTCCCTTAAGGACAATCGTCTTCCCCCACTCCCTGGCTACCCGGCTGGCAATACCCAGCCGGTCTGACTGCACATCCTCTACTGATAGCCCGGTCAGCTTTGCCATCTCGCCGGGGTGGGGGGTAAGTATCACCTCACCGGTTAGCCTCTGCCACCAGTCAGGGATTCTAGCCAGGGTATTAAGGGCATCGGCATCAAGGACGAGGGGTATGGCTACTCTCCTCTTAAGGAGGCTGGCGCCAACAAACCTTATTGCTGATTGGCTCTGCCCCAGCCCACAGCCAAGAAGGAGGACATCATACTGGTCTAGCTGCTCATGAATAAGCCTGGCAGCTCCCGGGGAGACAATGCCGCGCCGGGACTCAGGCAGGGGAAGATAGGTAACCTCAGTCAGCTTTGATGCCAGAATCGGTTGGAGGCTGGTGGGGGTAGCTAGGGTTACCAGCCCGGCGCCAACCCGTATGGCGCCACTACAAGCTAGGTAGGCGGCGCCGATGTAATTGATTGAGCCAGCAACAGCCAGGACCTTGCCAAAGCTCCCTTTATTAGCCTCCAGGGGGCGGCTGGGGAGGGCTGACCTCGCCCACTCCCTGGTAAGAAGCTCCAATTTTACCTTATCCGCCAGGTGGGCAGGCATACCAATATCAACGACACTAATTTTACCCACCCTCTCCCTGCCGGGAGAAATAAACAGGCCCGGCTTGGCAAAGCCAAGGGTAATGGTATAGTCAGCATAAAGGCAGTTTGGGTCAGCAGCACCGCTATCGGCATTAAGCCCGGAGGGCAAATCAAGGGCAATTATTTTAAGCTGGGGTCGCTCCTTCTTCGCCTCAGCCACCGCCGCCAGTGCCTGGAGTAAGATGCCACTGAGGGGGCGGCCCTTACCAGTGCCGAAGAGGGCATCAATAGCCGCCTCAGCCGATGATAGCAGCTCGTTAAGTTTTTCCTGCTTCTCGTCCTGGGACAGGTCAACACAGGTTATACCCCGCTCCTTGACCAGCTTAAAATTGGGGTCATCGGAGGGTCGTTGGCCATAAAGGTAAAGGCTGACCTTGGCCCCCCAGTCATTAAGGTGGCGCGCCGCCACCAGCCCATCGCCACCATTGTTGCCCGGTCCTATCAGGATAATAATGCTCTTCTTATCAACCTTGCCCAGTATTTTCTTAACCTCGGTAGCTACCGCCTGACCGGCATTCTCCATAAGGGCACTGGTGGCTAGCCCAATCTTGGCACACTCTTCTTCTACCTGACGCATCTGGTCTGATGTTAGAATTTTCATCGTTCCATTACCTTGACTACCTGCTAGCTATAACCTTAGTGAAGTCGGCTATCCTCTCACCAAAAGCCTCGCATTCAGCAACACAGTTATTATCAGGTTCTTTGAATGAAATTGCTCCAAAATCACCTGACTGGTGTCCGATAATTACCATCCTGTGCAGGAGCATGGCTACAATGAGAGAAAGTAAGGTCATTTCGCTCCCCACACCCTCGCTGGAGGTAAAGACAGCACCAACCTTATTCTTCAGTTTATCAGGATATATCTTTATACTTTTGTCAATAAATCTCTTCATCTTGTTTGACACGTTGGCGAAGTAGGTTGGCGAACCTAAGACTATGGCATTAGCATCAATGAGGTCATCAAGGGAGGCGTCCTTTACTCTTTTAACCTCAACGGTCAGCCCCGCCTTTTTCATTCCCCGACTGATAGCCATTGCCATCTTCTCGGTATTACCCGTCGCCGAATCATAGACAACCAATCCCTTAGGCATCTTTATCACTCCTGCTTTTTATTTTCAGCACAACCCAAGCTGTTGTTTTCTGAAGTGTAGCAATATCCCAAGCTACAGTCAACCTCTCACCGCTCTTAAGTAGCCTCACCAGGTCATCGGTTACCCCCTGATAAAGACCGCCTGCTTTCATCTGTCCTCCCTAAAAGCTACTATTACCGCCAGCACTGCTTAAATTTCTCCAGCGTTCTCGTCATTGCCTGCCAGTGAGTACCCCGCCAGTAGATACGGCGGCAGGCAGGGCACTCCACCTACTGGCTCCGGGTCTTAAACACATAGGGCGGCACCCGCTCTTTCCCCTGCTGCTGGCTGTTCTCCGCCAGCGGCTGGTTGCATTCCAGACAGATAGAAAACGGCTGAAACTGGCAGTCCAGATTGAGAGCTTCAATTACCTGACCCATCTGTTTCTCGGGGACATCGCTCTGGATAAGGACAGCCTTAAGCCGCCCGTTAGTTACCAGCCGCCTCTTCATAATCTGGGTGTCTCTGGTCAGTATCACCCTGTTCTCTGCCAGAGCCGTGGCTACCAGCTGGGAGTCACTGCTGCCGCTAAAGAAGATGGTATCATAGCCCATCATTCGCAGCCACCTGGCCAGCTTGCCAACATTGGTATCAACAATGAATTTTAACCTGTCTATTAACCTCACCCCCTGCCGGGCTACCCCTACAGGTGAAGCTCCATCCCCTCATAAGCCAGCTTAATAGAACTATTCAAGTTCTCGGCTAAAGCGCCTATCTCGGCTTCTATCTCCTTCTCCAGCCAGGGGTTCATATGGACAGTAACCACCGGCGGCAGGTAGCCCTTAATTTTCTTAAAGCTGGCTAGCTCCCGCCCCAGCAGACTGGGGGTAAGGTGACCCGCCTCCCCAGCCAGCCCCTCATACTTGTTGGGCAAAGTAACCTCAATAATAAGTAACTGGGGCAAGATATGGCGCCAGCAGTCAGCCAGCCCCGGTCCGGTATCTCCGCTATAGAAGGCTGCTTTGCCTTCAGGAGAGGTAATCTGGTAGCCAACGGCACCGGCACTATGATTTACCGGCACTGCCACAACGGTGTAGCCTTCAATCGTCTCAGTTTTGAGCAGCTCCAGAGCCTTCAGGTTAACTGTCGGCTTTGGGGGCGGTACTTGCTGGAATCTGGGGTAAAGGGTATCATTTAATAGATAGGTGGTGAGGGTATCAAGCGTGCTCTTGGTGGAGTAAATATCTATAGTGGCGCCGTTAAGGAAAAGGTTCATGGCAACCGCCGGCACATCTCTAATGTGGTCATAGTGGCCATGGCTGAGCAGAATTGCCTTAAGCCTCTCTTGCTCTGGGAAAGAAAGACTGGCACCAAGAGTGCCGGCATCTATTGCCACAACGCCATCAACCAATAAGCTAATGAACCCCCAGCGCCGTGATTGGCAGTTATGCGCCCCCAGAACCCGGATATCCAATATCCTTAAGCCTCCCTAATCCGAGATACGGAAGGGGTTAAAGTTTGTCTTGTAGTCATAGGTATCAACCGACTCCCTCTTCTTCAAAAAGTTTACCACAGCGTAGGTGAAGGGGGTAGCCACCGCCTCAATAACTGTCTTGGCCAGCCAGTGGTATAAAATCATTACTAGCACAAAGGAAGGAGTGCCGATGAAGGCAAGGGTAATAAATACCGCCGTATCCAACCCCTGCCCGATAATAGTGGAGCCAATAGTTCGGCTCCATAGCCAGCGCCCTTTGGTCAAAATCTTCATCTTGGACAGGACAAAGGAGTTGGCAAACTCACCCACCAGATAGCCACCGAAGGAGGCAACAAGCAGTCTCGGTGCGTAGCCCAGAATGCTCTCATAAGCCTCCTGCCCCGGCCAGAAAGAGGCTGGCGGCAGAACCTGCCCCACCCAGGTAAAGATAACGAAGATGAGATTACAGGCAAAACCAAGCCAGATAACCCTTCTTGCCCAGCGATAGCCATAGACCTCGGTGAGGACATCACCGAAGATATAGCTTAAGGGGAAGATAACCACCGCCGCCGGCATGATAAAGGGACCGAAGCTCACCACCTTGACGGCAATGACATTGGCGGTAATCAGGCAGGTAACAAAGATAGCGGCAATAACGACAAAGCGGTGTGAGATATTCATTACTAAAGCCCTTGTCGGCTACATCGGGTGGTAATTAAATCAGGTGCTTGCGACGGAAGAAGTAGAGCATGCTGCCAATGATAACCAGCATGATTAAGAACACAAAGAGGAGGGAGTAGCTGGAATTCTGGAAAGGCAACGGGATATTCATCCCGTAGATACTGGCAACGACAGTAACCGGTAGCAGGATGGTGGCAATGATGGTCAGCATTCGCATGACCTCATTGGTGCGATTGCTGGCCAGGGAATCATGGGTGGCATTTAAGCCCTCAATTACCTCTTTGTACTCATCCAGGGCATCCCAGATTCTATCAACATGGTCAATCGTGTCGCCAAAGTAAACTGATAAATCAGCCTGGGTAAAGCGGCGAATCTTGCGCTCCAGACCGCCGATAACGGCTCTCATCGGCCAGATAATGCGGCGAAAGGAGATAACATCACGTCGCAGTGCCGAGAGCGCCTCAATTGCCCTAGGCACGCCGCTGCTGGCGAAAATATCGTCCTCAGTGTGTTCAATATTGTCACCAATCTTGTTCAGTATCGGCAGACAGTAGTCAACCAGCCGGTCAACGATACGGTAGAGGAGATAACCAGCGCCCCGACTAAAATTCTCCCGCCGCGCCTCATCATCAAGCTGGCACTCCCGAAACAGCTTTACCAGCGGCTTGAGCTCCCCTTTGTGCAGGGTAATCAGGTATTTTTCACCAATAAAAACCGATACCTGACTGGAGGTAGTGACTCTTGCCTCCTTATGGAACACCGGGAAGTGGAAGACCAAAAAGAGATAATCTTTATATTCATCTATCTTGGGCCGCTGTATTCGGCTGAGGCAGTCATCCAGATCCAGCGGGTGAAAGGGGTAGTTCTGCGCCAGATATTCTGTCTCTTTTTCTGTCGGGTGCTCAATATTGACCCAGGTTAGGTCACCCCAGGTAACTGACTCCAGGTTTAGCCCCTCTTCTTTTCTGGCCTGATTAACAGTCATACCAGATTATCCTTTCCCTATAAGCTGGTTATATTCTACCATAAATACAGATAAACACCCTGAGCCGTTTTGGCGTAGTATAGCACAGTTGCCCGTTTAGCCCCGTCTTGATATACTTTGAGCAAGATGAGACCACCCCTAAGGCACAGAGTCAAGCTGCGGATTAAAAGGATGCTGGGGATGAACATATTCCTCTGCGATAGCTGTAAATGGGACTGGCGCAGTGCCTGCCACAACCCGGACCGTCCTAATGCTACCTGGTGCCCGGAGTACCAAAAACGGGGTAAGTAAGCCTATTTCCTCTCCAGGATTACCGCCATCCCCTGACCGCCGCCAATACACAGTGTCGCCATCCCGAACTTGAGGTCTTTACGCCTCATCTCGCTAATAAGGGTAACTATAATCCTGGCGCCGGTGCAGCCAATGGGATGTCCCAGGGAAATGCCGCCACCGTGAGGGTTTGTCTTCTCTAAATCAAGGTCAAGCTCCCTGACGACACCCAGTGATTGCGAGGCAAAAGCTTCATTAAGTTCAATCAGCGCTATATCTTTTAAGCTTAAGCCAGCCAGCTTGAGGGCTCTCTTTGCCGCCGGGACAACGCCCAGGCCCATAAAGGCAGGGTCAACGCCGCCAGCGGCATAAGACCTGATAGCTGCCAGCGGCTCCAGCCCCAGCTCAGCCGCCTTTTCCGCCGACATTATCACCAGAGCGGCAGCGGCATCAGTTATCCCCGAGGCATTGCCAGCCGTTACCGTGCCCTCCTTCTTAAATACCGGCGGCAGCTTGGCCAAAAGCTCCAGCGAGGTCTCTCTGGGGTGCTCATCGGTATCAAATAGCTTAATCTCCTTCCTCTGCCTGACCTCAACCGGAACTATCTCCTCCTTAAAGATGCCGTTTTTTATCGCCAGCAGTGCCCGCTGGTTGCTCATCAGGGCAAACTCGTCCTGCTCTTTTCTGGTAATGCCGTATTTTTCGGCTATATTCTCTGAGGTCAGACCCATATGGTAATTGTAGAATATCTCCCACAAGCCATCATGAACCATGCCGTCAACCATCTCGGTATTGAACATCCTGGCTCCCCACCTGGCTTTAGGCATGTAGTAAGGGGCAGCGCTCATGTTTTCCATACCGCCGGCGACAATAACCTCCCCGTCGCCAGTCTTTATTGACTGCGCCGCCAAAGTGACCGCCTTCATCCCCGAGGCGCAAATCTTGTTCACAACATAGGCATTCACTTCCTTGGGCAGACCGGCATAGATTGATGCCTGGCGAGCTGTGTTCTGCCCCTGACCTGCCTGGAGGACATTGCCCATGATAACCTCGTCTATCCTGACCTCTTTTGCCGCATTGTCCCAGTCATAGTGCTCCTTCTCCAGCTCAATGAGACCGCTACCCTGAAAAACCTTGGGGGCATAGCCTAAAATCTCGCCATCCCTCTTCGGGCGCAAGCCAGCCCTTTTCAGCGCCTCCTTGATGACAATACTGCCCAGCTTGGCCACGGGCACATCCTGCAGTGCTCCACCATAATTACCTATCGCTGTTCTGACACCGCTGACAATGACAGCTTCAGTCATAAGGTCTCCTCCTTGCTTTCAGTTGATTTTATTTATACTCGTAGAACCCCCTCCCCGTCTTCCGCCCCAGACGGCCGTCACTGACCATCTTCTTTACCAGAGGCGGCGGGGCATACTGGGGCTCACCAAACTCTTCATATAGGGCGCTGGCGACAGAATAGATAACATCAAGACCAATAAGGTCAGCCAGAGTTAGCGGTCCCATGGGGTGGTTCAAGCCCAACTTGACAGCAGTATCAATGTCCTCCTTAGTGGCTAGACCGCTATCCAGCACACGGATGGCATTGAGCAGAAATGGTATCAGCAGGCGATTGACAATAAAGCCCGGGGAGTCCTGAGCAATGACCACCGTCTTGCCCAGTGACTGACCAAATTTCTTGCCCGTTGCCAGAGTCCCATCGCTGGTGGCAGTGGTTCTGACAATCTCCAGCAGTGCCATCACCGGCGCCGGGCTGAAGAAGTGCAGCCCGAGCACCCTGTCCGCTCGGGCAGTTGCCCTCGCCATCTCAATAATAGACAAACAGGAGGTATTGGTGGCCAGGATAGCCTCTTGGGGACATATCTTGTCCAGCTCGGCAAATATCTTCTTCTTCAGGTCCATATTCTCAACTGCCGCCTCAATCACCAGCTCGCAGTCAGCGAAGTCCTTAGTATTAGTGGTGCCGGCAATACGAGCCAGGGTAGCCTCCCTATCCGGCGGAGAGAGCTTACCCTTGTCCACACTCCTTGATAGCGACCTATCAATAGCCGACAGCCCCTTATTTAGCAGCTCCTCATTTATCTCCAAGACCACCACCGGGTAGCCCGCCTGGGCGCATAGCTGGGCAATACCGGAGCCCATCAGTCCACAACCGACAACGCCGACTTTCTTAATTTCCATAGCCCTCCCTTTCTCTATCTTGCCTTAAAGTTCGGTTTTCTCTTTTCTAGAAAGGCTTTCGTCCCCTCATCAAAATCCTCGGTGCCCAGAACCAGGGCTTCCAGTGAGTTCTCCAGACGCAAGCCCCCCTCCAGAGTCAGGCTATGACCTCTGACCATCGCCTCTTTAGCCGCCCTGACCGCCAGCGGTGCCGCCTGACAGATAGCCTCCGCCCACTCTCTGGCTGTCTCCATAACCTTGTCCGGGGGGACAACCTTATTTACCAGACCAATGCGGTATGCCTCCTGGGCGTCAATAATCCTGCCCATAAGCACCAGCTCCGCCGCTTTACACCAAGGGATCATTCGGGGTAGCCGCTGGGTGCCCCCCAGACCGGGTATCAAACCTAATGTTACCTCCGGCATCCCCAGCCGAGTCGCCTCCGAGGCTATCCTGATATCGCAGGCTAAAGCTATCTCCAGCCCGCCGCCCAGAGCCGCGCCGTTGATGGCGGCAATAAGGGGCTTCCACAAATCCAGCCCGCGCATGGGGGTGGTCGGAGATGCCCAGGGAGAGTGGCGGTGCTCCTTCATAAAGGGCAGCTTTTCTTTTATATCGGCGCCGCTACAGAAGGCTTTATCACCGGCGCCAGTAATAATCCCCACCCAAAGCTCGGGGTCATCTCGGAAATCAACCATTGCCTCATGCAGCTCCTGCATTGCCTCCATATTGATGGCATTCCTTGCCTGAGGGCGGTTAATGGTAAAGAGAGCAATTCTGCCCTCTTTCTTATAATCAATAGCCATAACAGACCTCCTTGTAATTCTGGAGAGCCAGGATATGTTCCTTAAGCCATGACTGGCGGAGGGATACCGCCTCCTCCCCGGCGGGCTTTGCCGGGGGCGCTATTTCGGATTTTAACAGAGGGTCTGTCCCGCCGTCAAGCTTGCCGGCTTGCTGCCAGGGGGCTTGACACCAGTTGCCGAATAGGATAATATCGTATTACAATATCGGATGGCGTTATTATGCTTGAGAGAGAGTTTTTCCTCGGCTTTATCAAGGTCCATATCCTCTACCATGCCTCAAGAGGGACAATCTGCGGTACCGAGATAGCCGAGGAACTGACCAGGCATGGCTATAGCCTCAGCCCAGGAACGCTCTATCCCACCCTGCACCGTCTAGAAAGGGATGGCTACCTGGAGAGCGGCTCCGAGGTGATTTATGGTCGGGTGAGAAAATACTATCGGGCGACTGTTGAAGGGCGGCTGGCGCTGGAGCAAGCCAGAGAGAAAATCAG
The DNA here is from genome assembly GCA_004376435.1 of Dehalococcoidia bacterium. GTDB lineage: Bacteria > Chloroflexota > Dehalococcoidia > Dehalococcoidales > JAUVZE01 > SOJS01. Next base: position 5,287 of record SOJS01000050.1, on the reverse strand, counting down.
GGAGCTTATTTCCGAAGTATTTGAGGAGGAGTAGTTGCCCCCAAGACGAGGCAGTAATAAAACGTGGCGGTTTAACCGCAATGTCTTCTTCCTGGGCATAGTCAGCCTGCTCACCGATGTCTCCGGTGAGATGATTTTTACCCTTGTCCCCCTCTTTCTATCCAATGTGCTAGGGGCAACCACCACTGTTATTGGTCTTATTGGTGGGTTATCTGATAGCACCGATGCCATCTTCAGGATACTCAGTGGCTGGTTCAGCGACAAGATAGGCAGGCGTAAACCTCTAGCCATACTCGGCTATAGTCTGTCAACGCTAGCCAAACCTTTTATGTACCTGGCAAGTAGCTGGGGCGGCGTGCTGGCAATCAGGTTTGCCGACCGCCTTGGCAAGGGCATCCGCACCTCGCCCCGTGATGCTCTGGTGGCTGATTCTACCTCGGCTAGAGAGATGGGCAAGAGCTTCGGGCTGCACCGGGCAATGGACACCTGCGGTGCCTTTTTGGGGTTAATCATTGCCGCCGCCGTTATCTTTCTTCTCCAGGGCGGTGGGCTTGAGCTCAGCCTGAAGACCTACCAGTGGCTAGTTTTGGTCGGGGTGGTACCGGCGGTGCTGGCGGTGCTGGTGCTTATAGTCTCTGTCCATGAAAGAAGGCCCCCAACAGCTAGCTCCCGCCACAAGCCCACCCAGAATAAACTAGGTGCTGGCTTTGATAGCCGCTTCAAGGTCTTTCTGGCGGTTATGGCAGTCTTTACCCTGGGCAATTCCAGCGATTTCTTTATCATCTTAAGGGCACAGAATTTGGGCTCACCGGTTATTTCTGTCGTATTGATGCTCATCCTGTTTAATGCTTGCTATGCCCTTGTCTCATTACCGGCGGGCACACTGTCAGACAGACTGGGCAGAAAAAGGGTTATCATCCTCGGCTGGTTTACCTATGCCTTGGTCTATCTCGGCTTTGCCCTAGCAGTAAATTCGTGGTCGCTGTGGCTCATTTTTGCCGGCTACGGGATCTACTACGGTATGGTGGAGGGGGTGGCACGAGCCTTTGTTGCCGATTTAGTCCCTGAAGAAAAGAGGGGCACTGCCTACGGTCTCTATCACGGGGTGGTCGGGCTCACCCTGCTACCAGCCAGCCTGATCGCTGGCTGGCTATGGCAAACTTTTAGCCCCGCTGCCCCATTTTACTTCGGTGCCGCCCTTTCACTGGTGGCTATGCTGGGGATGATGGCGCTGATTAGGGAGTAGGCAAGGGAATTTCCAAGTATATGTTCGTGATTTTTATGCGGATCAGCATTTTGTTAGTTTAACACTTCAAATATGTGCTATATTGTGGATGTGAAATGGGAAGTTGAATACTATCAAGATAGTCAAGGTAATATTCCCGTTCAAGATTTCATACGTCGGCAGTCCAATAAAGTAAAGGCAAAGATTTTAAAGTTTATTGACCTGCTAGAGGACCTTAACTTGTCATTAGGTCAACCATACATTGAAAAGCTTGCGGATTCAGATGTGTGGGAGCTTAAAATACGACATAGTTCAAATTACTACCGTATTCTATATTTCGCTACTAGTGGACGTAGGTTCATTCTCTTGCATGCTTTCTTAAAAAAGACTGATATCACGCCTAAGAATGAGAAAAAGATAGCTAAAGTCCGAATGTTTGACTATGAGGCACGCTGTAGTTCTTAGAATCGTCCTTAGCTGAGTTGTGTTATATAACATATATGTTATAATTCCAATAGAAGTTACATAGCAACGTGGAGAATGTAGCTTCGCCCTAGTTTATAGAGGAAGCGCACATGCTTAATAAGAGTGTAAAGCACAGAGATTTTAAAGCGCAACTTTTAAAAGACCCAAAAGTTCGACAAGAGTATGAAGCTTTAGAGCCTGAGTTTAGGCTGATAAGGGATGTTTTGTTGCGCAGGAGCGAACTAAATCTCAGTCAAGATCAACTAGCTAAGCTTGTTGGAACAAGACAGCCAGCTATATCACGTTTAGAAAGAGGCGATGGTAATATCACCATCAGTACATTGCGCAGAGTAGCTGATGCGTTAGATGCTGATTTAGATATTTCCTTAAAAGCTAGGTCACACTCGAAAGTCTAGGTTGCATCCATCAATTCACTATCGTTGAATAAGGCCTAAGGTTATTCTCAAACCTTACCCCTCCCTACTCCAGCACCACATTATCAATCAATCTTACCTTGCCGATTTTGACCGCCAGTGACACCAGCGCCCCCGCCTCCACCCTGTCCAGCTCTTCCAGCGTCTGCGGGTCGGCTACTGAGGCATAGTCAATCTTTGCCAGCGGCTCTTTCTGGATAAGATTGGTCATCTGCTGGCGGATAATCTGAGCATCCTTCTCACCCTGTGACCAGAGCTTTTGAGCTAAACAAAGTGCCTGATAGAGAACTACCGCTGCCTGGCGCTGCTTATGGTTGAGATAGCTGTTGCGGCTGCTCATGGCCAGCCCGTCTGGCTCGCGGACAGTAGGTAGGACAACCACCTCCAGGTTCATGTTAAGGTCAGCCACTATCTTTTTGATGACCACTGCCTGCTGGGCGTCCTTCTGCCCGAAGTAGGCTCTGGTCGGCTGGACAATGTTAAACAGCTCGGCGACCACAGTAGCCACCCCCCGAAAATGACCGGGGCGACAAGCCCCCTCAAGTCTTTCACTGACTTTCCCCACCCCCACCCAGCTACTAAAAGCGGGCGGGTAAATTTCATCTGCAGTGGGCATAAAGACAATGTCAGCCTTCTCCAGCAGAGCCAGGTCATGCTCAGTATCATGGGGATACTGCTTGAAATCTTCCCGGGGTCCAAACTGGGTGGGGTTAACAAAGATGCTGACTACCAGTGAAGGATTTTCGGCTCTGGCTTTCTTTACCAAGGAAAGGTGTCCCTGGTGGAGATAGCCCATAGTGGGCACAAAGCCAAGCGGCGGCTTGAGGCTGGCTCTTATCTTCCTCATCTCGGCGATGGTAGTGACGACTTTCATGAGAGATATTCTACCTCACCCCCTTAGTCCCCCTCTCCTTCAAAGGAGAGGGGGAAATTAGATAAGAGAGGCTCCGCCTCTCTTTGACTCTCCTTCAGAGGAGCGAGTGGAGTCCTTCACACCTCCATATATTGATAAACCCAATACCGCCAGACCGGTGCCGCTTTCTACTTCAGCCCATCTAATATGCCCTCATCCATAGAGAAGCTCTGCTTACCCGTGGGGAATTTGCCAGCTTTGACTTCTTCGTGGTAGTCGGTAATTGCCTTTTTGATAATATCAGTAAGATTGGCATACTGCTTGGCGTGCCTGGGGACGAAGTCAGTAAAGGAGCCCAAAATGTCATTTATTACCTGAACCTGCCCGTCACAACCAATGCCGGCACCGATGCCGATAGTGGGAACACTTACTTTCTGGGTAATAAGGGTGGCTAATGGAGCCGGTACAGTCTCCAGCACAATTGAGAAAGCCCCCGCCTCTTCTAAAGCTCTAGCATCATCAAGCAGCTTCTGGGCAGCTTGAGGGGTCTTGCCCTGCACCTTGAAGCCGCCAAGCTGGTGGATGGACTGGGGAGTAAGCCCAATATGACCCATAACTGGCATGCCGCAGTCAACAATCCTTTTCACCTTTTCAGCGACATTCACCCCGCCCTCAAGCTTGACTGCCTGGGCACCGCCCTCCTGGATAAAGCGGGCGGCGTTTCTTAAGGCATCATCAACGCTGACATGGTAGGTCATAAAGGGCATATCGCCAATTACCATTGCCTTTTTTGTGCCCCGCACCACCGCCCTGGTATGGTGCAGCATCTCCTCCATGGTTACCGGAATGGTTGATTCATAGCCCAGCACCACCATCCCCAGGCTATCTCCCACCAGAATCAGTGGCACCCCTGCTTCATCAACCAGCCCGGCGGTGACATAGTCATAGGCAGTGAGCATGGTGATTTTCTCGCCCTTTGGCTTCATTTCCCTTATCTGGCTTACAGTAATACGCATCTTGAGATTCCTCCTTGGTAAGAATAGTCTTTAGCCCCTGTGCCTGCCGCTTATCTATTCCCCCCTTGGCTAAAGCAACCGGGATTGTCTTCAAGCCAAGCTCGCGGTAGGTGGCGAGCAGGTCAGGAGCTACTTTTTTTAAGGCGGCAAGGTGTTTCTTTATCGTGCCGCCATCACCACGGGCAATCGGTCCGGTAAGGCAGTCGGGGATGCCGATGGTGTCAATATTATTTATTGTCCCCCGCAGTAGCGGCAGTAGCGCCCGGGTAGCCTTATCAGGCGGGATAGAGAAGGTCTGCCACAGGTCGGTGGCTAGCTTGACCAGGGTTACCATATAGTTACAGGCAATGACCGCCGCCGCATGATAGACCACCCGGTCATCCGCCTTGAGCTCGATAAAGTGGCCATCAAGAGCAGCCGCCATAGCTTTAAGCGTCTTCAGCAGGGGCTCTTCAGCCTCAACGGCAAAGGTAGAGCCGGGTATATTCTCCACCGCCTGCTTGGGGCTGGCAAAGGTCTGCAGGGGGTGAAAAGCGCCTACATTAGCTCCCATCTTTCTGGCTGGCTGCAGGATAGCCGTTGAATCGGCGCCGCTACAGTGAACAACACTCTGTCCGGCACGCCACTTCAACTGGGAGGCTACCGTGGCAATAACACCGTCAGGGGTGGTAATGAAAACAAGGTCGGCACTATCAGCCACATCCTGACTGCTACCAACAGCACGGCAACCGCTAATTGCCCGCGCCAGGTTTTCTGCCGCCGTCTGGCTTCGGCTGGATACAGACGTTACCTGGTAGCCCTTTTCCTTAAGCCTGACCGCCAGAGCCGTGCCTACCGTGCCCGCCCCGATAAAGCCCAGTTTGAGCATTTTATCCTCCAGCCATTAATATAAAAATGCCCTCTCCGACACAGCCTGAGAAGGCATCTAAACCAAGGTCTTAATCTGCCGTCTCGGTCGTATCCGATCCAAGCGACCAAAATTGTTAAAGGCATTAACTAAGCCAGCTCACCGCCAATACGGTCGGTGGCTATAAGCGGCTTTCAGCTTAATTCTATAAGGCTGGTGGCGATTTGTCAAGGCAGTGAGCTTGAGACAGGGCTTATAAAATGCTATAGTATGGGGAGATAAAATCTGGTGTTCGGGGAAGTGTCGGAACTGGCAGACGAGCATGATTTAGGATCATGTGCCGCAAGGCGTAGGGGTTCGAGTCCCCTCTTCCCCAGTTATATAATCAGCTCGTCCCTGTAGCTCAGTTGGACAGAGCAGCTGCCTTCTAAGCAGCGGGTCGTGGGT
>SOJS01000037.1 GCA_004376435.1 Dehalococcoidia bacterium | reverse complement strand
AGAAGGAAGCCAGGGCGACAATATTCAAGATGGCTACCAGAACAATAATCAGTCTTGACTTGCTGTAGATAAATTTGGCAATTCTTTCCATAGAGATGCCTCATCTGACTGTCAGGTTATCATTAAGAAAGTCAACCCTAGTAATAGGACTGTTACTACTCGCCAACTTTTCACCTAATCAATCTCTCTATCTCTTGGTTACTTTTGGTCTATAATCCCTCACTGGCTGCTCAGGGGTATATCACCTTTTCAGGGTAATAGGCGTATAATCAGTTGCAGTAGCAATATGGCTACCAGCGGGCTAAAATCTATTATACCCGTCCGGGGAATTACCCGGCGCAGGGGTGCCAGCACTGGTTCGGTAATGCGGTGGAGGACAACGGCCAATATATTTGTTGGGCTTATCTGAAACCAGGAGAGGACAGCCCGCAGGATAATAACTACAGTCAGCACCTCACACAGAACCCTGATAAAGCTCAGAAAAAATGCCATTGCTGTCTAATCCCCCAGCCTTCTCGCTTTATTATAGGCAGCAACAACCGCCTCCAAAACCAGTTCGGCAAAGCCGCCCTTTTCCAGCTTGTTGAGAGCCTCAGCGGTGACACCGCCGGGAGAGGTGACCATCTTTCTTAGCCGGGCAGGCTCCTTGCCTGACTTCTGGACAAGGTTTCCCGAGCCTAATATTGTCTCCAGCACCAGCTCCTTGGCTATATCAGCAGGGAGACCAATATTAACAGCGGCAGCAACCAGTGACTCAATGAAGAGGAAGATATAGGCCGGCCCACTGCCGCTGACTGCGGTCGCCATATCAATATACTTCTCATCGGCAACATAGAGCTCCCTGCCCATCGCCTTCAGGATAGAGCCTGCCTGCTCCTTTTGCTCCTGGCTTACCTCGGCGGTAGCTGTCCAGACGCTTATCCCCTGGCCAATCTGGGCGGGGGTGTTGGGCATAACCCGAACCACCTGGTTGTGGTTCAGCCCCAGACAGAGGGTGTTAATCCTGGCGCCGGCAATTATTGATAGCACCAGCTGCCCCGCTTTAAGCTGGCCATTAAGTTCAGCCATCACCGTAGTCAGGTCCTGCGGCTTAACCGCCAGGACGACAACATCACCCCCCGCCGCCAGCCGGTTGCTGTCGGTTACTGTTACCCCGTATTTCTTTTGAAGGTGCTGGCGCCGACTCTTTTTGATATCGCTGACCGAGATAGCCTGTGGTGTGCTCAGCCCTTTGTCCAGAATAGCTGACAGTATTATCTCCCCCATAACCCCGCCGCCAATGAAGGCTATCTTCATGCTATTTCTCCTTTCCTACCTTCGCTCGCCAAAGATGGCACGGCCAATCCTGATAATGGTCGCCCCCTCCTCAACCGCCACCTCAAAATCATCAGTCATCCCCATTGACAGGTGCTCAAGCCGGAACGAGTCCCGCAGTGAGCGCAACTTCTTAAATATCGGGCGAACCTGCTCACTGTCAGATACCAGCGGGGCGATGGTCATCAGCCCCCTTACCTCAAGGTGGGGCAGGCGGCTAATGGTATCAAGCGCCGCTTCTAATTCGGCTGGGGGAAAGCCGCTCTTGCTTCCTTCACCGCTAACATTGACCTGAAGCAGGACGGGCATGGTTTTTTGACTGCGGCGGCTGAGCACCTCAGCCAGCCTGACTGAATCCAGGCTGTGGATGATGTCAAAGATTTCCACTGCCGCCCCGGCTTTATTTCTCTGTAGGTGGCCAACCATATGCCAGGTGGGGTGGGGTGTTAATGCCGCCAGCTGGTCTATCTTGCTCTCTGCCTCTTGAATGCGGTTCTCGCCGAAATCTCTTATCCCCAGCTTGAAGGCGGTAACAATGGCTTGGGGCGCTACTGTCTTGGTCACGGCGACTATGGTTACCTCATCAGGCGACCGGCCAGCTCGCCGGCAGGCACCGGCAACGCGCTCCTTTACCTGCTCAATATTGGCTCCAATGTCCGTAGTTCCCGCCCTCATCTCACCACCAAGTTCACCAGCCTCCCCGGGACATATATTATCTGGCTAACTTTCTTACCCTCAAGGTACGCCTTTATCTTCTCCCTTGTCAGCGCCACCTTTTTTGCCTCTTCTTCAGTAATTGATGCCGGCACGGTAATGCGGTCACGCAGTTTGCCGTTTATCTGAATCACCAGGGTAATCTCCTCATCTCTAGCCAGCTCTTTATCCCACCCCGGCCACCTTTGATTGTGGATGCTATAGCTGTGCCCGGTCTTCTGCCACAGCTCCTCAGCCAGGTGGGGGGTGGTCGGCGCCAGCAGCCGGAGCAGGCTGTCTATAGCCTCTTTCTGTGCCGGCTGGCTGACCTCTCCCCTCTCGCTGGCTTTGGTCAGGTAATTGGTAAGCTCCATCAAGGCGGCAATCATGGTGTTAAGCCTTAGCCTCTCTAAATCTTCACTAACCCTTCTGATAGTCTGGTGGGTAATTCGGGCTAGCTCCCTTTCTGCCTTCTTACTTGTTTCGGGGCTAACCCTATCCGATGGGTGATATTCTGCCAGCACCAGCTTCCACAGTCGGTTAAGCCAGCGGCTGATGCCGCTGATGCCGCTGTCATTCCACTCCCCACCCTGCTCCCAGGGGGCAACAAACATAAGATAGGCGCGCACTGTATCCGCCCCCAGCTCGGAGACATACTCATCAGGGGTAATCACATTACCCCGTGATTTGCTCATCTTCTGCTTCTCGGCGATAATAATTCCTTGGTTAAAGAGGCGGGAGAATGGCTCACCAAAGCCAACCAGCCCCATATCCCGAAGTGCCTTGATAAAGAAGCGGGCATAGAGCAGGTGCATCACGGCATGCTCGGCGCCGCCGGTATAAAGGTCTACCGGCAGCCAGTGCTTTACCTTGTCGCTGTCAAAGGGGGCGGTATCATAGCTGGGGCTGGCATAGCGCAGGAAATACCATGAGGAGCACATAAAGGTATCCATGGTGTCCGTCTCCCGCTTTGCCGCCTCCCCACAGCGAGGGCAGGTGGTGTTGATGAACTTCTCATTATATTTTAGCGGTGATTCGCCGCTGGGCTTAAACTCGGCATCCTCGGGTAGTAGCACCGGCAGGTCTTTCTCGGGGACGGGGACAATGCCGCACTTAGGGCAGTAAATCATCGGTATCGGCGCTCCCCAGTAGCGCTGGCGGGAGATGAGCCAGTCACGAAGCCGATAGCTTACGGCTCGTCCTCCCCACCCCTTCTCCTCCAGAAAATCAGAGACTGCCTCAATCCCCTGCTTACTGGGAAGACCGTTAAACTGCCCTGAGTTGACCATGGTGCCGTCTTCAATGTAGGCTTCTGCTAATTCCTTCCCCTGCCAGTCCGGCGGGGCTATCACCACCCTTATCGGCAACTTGTATTTCTTGGCGAAGGCAAAGTCGCGCTCATCATGAGCCGGCACCGCCATCACTGCCCCTGTGCCGTAGCTTAAAAGGACATAGTCGGCAACCCAGATGGGCACCTTTTCATTATTGAGCCGGTTGACCACATAAGAACCGATAAAGACGCCGTCCTTTTCCTTGTCCGTAGCCAGGCGCTCAATTTCAGTTTGCCTTTGTGAGCGTTTGATATACTCTGAAACCTCAGTCTTTTTCTCCGGCGCCGTCAGCTTTGAAACCAGCGGGTGCTCCGGGGCTAATACCATAAAGGTAACGCCGAAGATAGTATCGGGGCGGGTGGTAAATACTTTAATCTCCTTATCATCAACTGCTGGATGGTCAAGGGCAAAGGAAATCTCGGTGCCGACACTCTTGCCCACCCAGTTTTTCTGCATTATCTTGATGCGTTCCGGCCAGTCAATGGTGTTATGCGCCATCAGTTCATCGGCATATTTGGTGATTTTAAAGAACCACTGCTCTAAATCTCGCTGGCTGACGGCGGAGTGGCAGCGTTCACAAAAGCCGTCCACCACCTGCTCATTAGCCAGCACTGTCTGGCAGGTGGGACACCAGTTGACCGGCGCCTTCCCCCGGTAGGCAAGACCATGCTCATAAAGCTTTAAGAAGAACCACTGTGTCCATTTATAATAATCAGGCAGGCAGGTGATTACCTCACGGCTCCAGTCATAGATGGCGCCGATGCTTTTTAGCTGGCGGCGCATATTATCTATATTCTGCATCGTCCACTTGAAGGGGTGGACACCCCGCTTGATGGCGGCGTTTTCTGCCGGCAGACCAAAGGCATCAAAGCCCATCGGGTGGAGGACATTATAGCCCTGCATTCTTTTAAAGCGGGCGTGGACATCAGACGGCGCCATGGCATACCAGTGCCCGATGTGGAGGTCGCCCGAGGTGTAGGGGAACATTGTCAGCGCATACCACTTGGGTCGGCTCTCATCCTCACTAACCTCATAAAGCCGGTCATCAGCCCATTTCTGCTGCCACTTTTTTTCAATCTCTTGTGGGTTGTATCTCGCTACCATTTACCCTCTCTAAATGAAAGCCCTCCGCCCCCCAAAAAAGTCAGCAGCGAAGAGCGATATTACGAGGTTAATTGTAGCAATAAAG
>SOJS01000070.1 GCA_004376435.1 Dehalococcoidia bacterium | reverse complement strand
CAGCACCGGCCGCCACTCCTCCCCCAGCCGTTTGAGGTTTAGCCTGAGCTGGCTTTGGGTCATCCTGACGCCGTCGGGGAGGGTGAGTTGGCGTTGCTTTTCATTAAACTGCATACCTTCAAAGAGCCTTATTATAATCTGACCGTGCTCGGTGGCGACGGACTCAATGCCACTTCTGGCGGCTAAAGCCTTAATTTTGACAGCATAGAGCAGGTTTTTCACCTCAGGGGGCGGGCGCCCAAAGCGGTCGCCAAATTCTTTAGCCAAATCTTCTATCGGCTCAACTTTATCCACCTTCACCAGGTCTTGGTAGAGTGATAGTCTGGTGTTTATGTCAAATACATAATCCTCGGGGATATAGGCTTTTAAGGGTAGGTCTATTGTTGGGGTGGGGAGGCGTTTCGGCTGCCGCTTTTCTTTAGCCACCCCAGCCTGCTTTGCCTCTTCTACCGCTTCGGACAGCAGCCGACAGTAAAGGTTAAAGCCGACAGCGCTGATATAGCCGCTCTGTCTTGTACCAAGCAGGGTGCCAGCACCCCTTATTTCCAGGTCCCTCATAGCAATGTTAAAGCCAGCCCCCAGCTCAGTGGCTTCAAGGATAGTCCGCAGCCGCCTCTCCGCCGTCGGCGTTAATTGCCTCCTTTTATCATAGAAAAAATAGGCATAACCAAGATTGCCACCCCGCCCGACCCTGCCCCGCAGCTGATAAAGCTGGGGCAGGCCAAACCGGTCGGCTCGGTTAACAATCAGAGTGTTGACATTGGGCATATCCAGCCCCGATTCAATAATGGTGGTGCACACTAAAATGTCGCTCTTACCCTGAGTAAAGTCAGCCATTACCTCCTCCAGCTCCGCTTCCGGCAGCTGGCCGTGAGCGATGGCTATTTTCGCCTCGGGCACAAGAGACTGGAGCTTACGGGCAACATAGGCAATGCTCTGCACCCGATTATGGACAAAGAAGACCTGCCCATCCCTCTCCCGCTCCCTGAGTATGGCATCACGGATTAGCCGCTCATTGTACTCGGCGACGAATGTCCTGACTGGCAGGCGCTCCTCGGGCGGGGTCTCCATAGTGCTCATATCCCTCACCCCGACCAGAGACATATGAAGGGTGCGCGGTATTGGGGTAGCGCTTAAGGTAAGAACATCCACCTCCCGCCTCATCTTCTTCAGGTATTCTTTATGGACAACACCAAAGCGCTGCTCCTCATCAATAATCAGCAGCCCCAAATCCTTAAAGGCGATGTCTTTCTGAAGCAGTCGGTGGGTGCCGATGCAGATGTCGACGCTGCCATTAGTCAGCCCGTCAAGGATAGCTTCCTGCTCCTTTGTCGTCTTAAACCGACTCAAGGCCTCAACCCTTACCGGAAAGGCGTTCAGCCTCTGGCTGAAGGTGGCCAGGTGCTGCTCGGCAAGTACTGTGGTCGGCACCAGCACGGCTACCTGTTTGCCATCCATCACCGCCTTGAAGGCGGCGCGGATAGCCACCTCGGTCTTACCATAGCCGACATCGCCGCAGACGAGCCTGTCCATTGGCTTTGATTCTGCCATATCCTCCTTGACCTGCGCCTGCACTGCTATCTGGTCTGGGGTCTCAACATAGGGGAAGGATGCCTCAAGCTCCTGTTGCCAGACCGTATCCGGGGAGAAGCCAAAGCCGGAGATAACCTCTCGGGCAGCATAGAGAGCTAACAGCTCCTGGGCAATATCAGCCACCGATTCCCTGACCTTTTGCTTGGTTCTTGTCCACTCCTGTGTGCCCAGCCGACTTAACAGCGGCTTCTGACTGCCAATATAGCGACTGATGCGGTCTATCTGGTCGGCGGGGACATAGAGCCGGTCACCACCGGCATAGTGCAGCACCAGATATTCCTTTTCACTGCCGTTGGCGCTCATAGTGGTGACGCCGGCAAATTTAGCGATGCCATGCTCAACATGAACCACATAGTCGCCGGCGGCAAGGCTAATTGAGAGCTTGTGGTAGGGCACGGCTCTCTTTTTCCATAGCCGTGGTTGCTTGACAAAGCCAAAGATTTCAGCATCGCTAAAGAGATAGGTATTATTAGCCATCACCCAGCCCCCCGCCAGTGAGCCCTGAACCAGGCTCACCGAGCCTAGGGGGGGCGTCTTTTTTACTTCAGTTAAGGGCGGGGCAAAAACACCCTCTTCAGCCAGCAGTTCGGACAGGCGGCTTGCCTGATGGCTGACAATTATCAGCCGATATTTCTGCTTTGCCATCTGTTTGCTTTTTTCAATAAACTTCGCCAGCTGTCCGGCGTAGTTGGGAGCAGGGGCAAAATCCAGACAAGGCAGTTTAGTGTCACTAACGCCAAAGGCAGCCAGCATCAGACAGTGCCGCTTTTTCATCTCCGTCTCCAGCTCCGGCCAGGTGAAATAGGGACGAGGGCAATCTGGCTCCAACTCCCCCCGCCCTACCAGCTGGCTATGTAACTCGTCTGCCTGGTCATGTAACGTCTCCACGGCTGCTCTAATGCTCTCCGGCTCATCAAGTACCAGCCAGCCAGACGGAGATAGATAGCTAAAGAGACTATCTGACGGCGAGGTAAGGCGCTCGGTAGCAGGGGTAATAGCTATTGATGGCACTGATGTTAGCGAGCACTGGTTGAGCGGGTCAAAGAGGCGGATGCTGTCCACGGTATTGCCGAAGAACTCAAGCCGGGTGGGGCGGTCGCTGGTGGGGGGATAGATGTCAATAATACCACCACGGTGGCTCATGGTGCCCGGCACCTCAACCAGGCTCTCCAGACGGTAGCCCATAGCCTGCCACTGATTGAGTAATTCCAGCGGCTCAATCTCCATCCCCACCCTTACCGTGTGGCTGGTAGAGGTGAAATCACGATACAAGGTTGTCTTTGCCATCAGGGCGGGGGCGGAGACAACAACCAGCGGCGGCCTTATCATTTTCTGCTCCCCCTCTATGCCGACCAGGGCTGATAGCACCCCCACCCGCTCCAGTTCAGCCATGGTATCCGAGGCAACACGCTGATAGGGAAGGGCATCAGGCTCAGGGAAGACCCTTACTTGGCTGGTAGTTACTACCCAGCTTAGAAGCTGTCCGTAGAGCCTTTTGCTCTTTTCTGGCTGAGCGGTAACGACCAGCATCGGCAGCCTAAAGCGGTGGTAGAGAGCGGCAATAAGATAGGGCTTGGCGGCATCAAGCACTGCCACCCTGATGTTATGCCCCGCCATCTCCGCCACCAGCCGTTGATAGGCTGGCATCTCCTCAATAAGAGGTAGTAGCCAACTCAGGTCTAAGTGCATTTTCTCCCCCAAACACCACTAGGGCTAGCCGAGACGGCCTAGCCCTCAAACAAATTCCATCACACCCAGAGGGTGCTATGCCATATTTAGCCTAAAGCAGTCAGTATGTGCTGCCCAGAGTAGAAGATTTATTGCCCCTAGCCAACACTTCCAACCTGCCTATCCCTTCCCTTAGCCAGTTCAGGTACAAGCCAGCAACCAGGGTCAGCAGCCATCATGTCACCGGTCTCCTCATAAGCCCGACCACGACACCCGGAACAGTTAACCCTGCAGGAGCAATCCCCACATTCGCCCTCGAGTAGCTCTCTCTGGCGTAGCTTAGCCAATACAGGTGAATCCTCCCAAACAGATACTATGCCCTGCTCCCTGACATTGCCCAGTTTCACCTGGAGTAACATACACGGGTTCACATCACCATTGGACTGGATCATCACATAGCCCATGGGCATACCGGCAGCGCAACCCCTGTCGTAATAGGGAACCCGGTGTAGCATCTTCACAGGAAAATGCTTGGGCCGAATGTCTTTTTGTTGCAGTAGAAGGGGATACATGGGGCAACCAGGAACCCTGATAATGATCGGGCAGTCCTCCTGGGCTTGGGCAAGCCACTCCATAGCCCGTTTCCTCTCATCAAGGCTCAAGACCTGGTCTTGACACTCCTGCTTGGCCCTTCCGGCGGCCACTAGGTCGAAAAACTCGGCGGCATCGGCACCACTATCCACTGCCAGACGCAACATATCCCCCAGTTGCGACAGGGTTTCCTTCCTGATGACCATGTTGAACTGAAAAGGCAAGCCGACATTGCGGCATGCCTCTATACCCTTGAAGGTCTGCCCAAAGACACCGCTTACACCCCTGAAAGAGTCATGTGTCTGGGCGTCAGCTCCATCAACCGATATAGCTACCGACATGACACCTGCCTCCAGCATCCTCCTCACCATTGCTTCATCAATAAGAGTACCGTTACTGCCGATAGTAGTTCTTACGCCTTTCGAGGAAGCGTACTTCACGACATCCAGCAAGTCCTCCCGGCACAGGGGTTCCCCGCCATCAATAATCAGCAGGCCTATCCCCCACCCTGACAAATCATCCAAGAGATGAAATGCCTCCTCGGTCGATAACTCATCAGGAGCCGGCTGGTCAACAGAACCACTATAACAGTGTTTGCAATTCAGATTACATTTTTGGGTGATACTGTAGGAAACCATAAACGGCGGTCGTATCTGCATAAAAATCTCCTTTCTCTAACTTAAC
>SOJS01000099.1 GCA_004376435.1 Dehalococcoidia bacterium | reverse complement strand
GTGTCTCAAAGGTAGTTTACCATTCAAAAGAATTTTTAGGGGGCTAGATTTTGATTTGAGAGCGTCATTTTAACCAGCTCCAGCAGTGGCTTGAGCCCCCATCTTTTTTCGGCCGAAATGAGAATGGTATTTTCCGCCGCTATCTCATCGCGGTGGTAAAGATAGTCCAGGGCTGTTTTCTCATTCCAGTTCTTGCCGCTGTCAAGCAGTCGGTCAATTTTATTCAGCGCAGTAATCCGGGGCTTATCTGTTAACTCAAGGTCAATAAGAATATCCTCTACAATCTGGCACTGCTCGGCGGCATTATGTGAAGAAAGGTCAACGACATGAAGCAGCAGACTGGCTTCAGCCAGTTCCTCAAGGGTTGCCTTAAAGGCACTGACAATAGTTGGCGGCAACTTGCGGATAAAGCCGACGGTGTCAGTAACTAAGACCTCACTTTTATCAGGCAGGGTTAAACGCCTGGTGGTCGGGTCCAAAGTGGCAAAGAGCTTGTCCTCTACAAAGACATCAGCCTGGCTGAGGGCATTAAGCAGGGTGCTTTTGCCGGCGTTGGTGTAGCCGATGAGGGCGACTACCGGGATGCCACTCTTTTGGCGCCTTTGCCGGTAGAGCTGGCGATGCTTGCTTATCTCCTCAATCTGCGTCTTTAGCCGGTGTATGCGGTGGCGGATAAGGCGTCTGTCCGTCTCAATCTGTGATTCACCGGGACCTCTGGTGCCAATACCACCGCCCAGTCTTTCCAGATGGGCCCACTGCCCGGCGAGGCGGGGCAGAAAGTACTGGTGCTGAGCCAGCTCTACCTGTAATTTGCCCTCATGTGTTCTTGCCCGGCGGGCAAAGATGTCCAGGATTAAGGCGGCACGGTCAATTACCTTTACCTGAAGAAAATTCTCCAGGTTGCGTTGCTGGAGTGGAGAGAGCTCAACATCAAAAATAGCTACATTATAATTGACCTCGTCTCTTAGGGCTAAAAGCTCGGCTAGCTTGCCTTTACCAAGGTAATGGGTGGCTGATGGTGTGGCTAGTCGCTGGATGAGTTTCCCCACCACCTCAGCCCCGGCAGTTCTGGTCAGTTGCGCCAGCTCTTCAATTGAGTCCTCCGCTGACCAGCTATCTTTAGCCCCCCTTACTGCCACCAGAAATGCCCGCTCGGCGGCAGTTTGGGTAAGAATCACACCCTTGGTGATAGCAGCCTCCTTATATTATGTCAACTTACCTCTTAATCCCCGGCTCTTTTTTGCTCCGCCAGCCGGCTAACCGTGACAGACCTTTCACCAGCCCAGCATCAGGGATAGTTAGTGACAGCCGTATATAGCCCTCGCCGTTCTTGCCATAACCTGCTCCCGGGGTAACCACCACCCCGACCTCCTCCAGAAGGCTATTAGCCAGTTCGGCAGAGGTATAGCCCTTGGGAACCTTTGCCCAGACATAGAGGCTTGCCTTTGGCGGTTTGGCTTCCAGCCCGATTCTATTTAGCATATCAATAACCAAATCACGGCGTCTCTGGTAAATATTATTATGCCGCTGGATGCAGTCCTGGGGTCCGGTTAGAGCAGCCATGGCAGCATATTGAATAGCCTGAGGAATGCCGGAATCCAGGTTGGACTTGACTCTTTTCAGGGCATCAATCATTTCAGCATTGCCCACCGCCATCCCTATCCGCCACCCGGTCATGTTATAGCTCTTGGATAGCGAGTGGAACTCCACCCCCACCTCCTTACTACCCTCTGCCTGCAGAAAGCTGAGCGGCTGGTAGCCATCAAAGGCAACCTCGGAATAGGGTCCGTCATGGCAGACGGCTATGTCGTGCTGCTGGGCAAATTTTACTACCCGGTTGAAGAAGTCAATATCAGCCACTGCCCCGGTAGGATTATTGGGATAGTTTAGCCATATTACCTTAGCCTCCTCCAGCACATGAGCCGGTATGGTATCCAGAACAGGCAGGAAGTTATTCTCCTCGGTAAGGGATAGATAGTAGGTTTTGCCGCCAGCCAGTATAGTACCGATGGCGTAAACGGGATAGGCCGGGTCGGGCACCAGAGCAGTATCATCGGGGTCAATAAGGCACAGGGCAATGTGGGCAATGCCCTCCTTGGAGCCAATCAGGGGCAGCACTTCACTGTCAGGATCAAGGGAAACATCAAAGCGCTTTTTATACCAGCTGGCTATCGCCTGGCGCAGTTCCGGCAGGCCGGCTGTCTCCGGGTAGCGATGGTTAGCCGGGTCTCGTGCTGCTCGGCATATCTGGTCAATGACATGGTTTGGTGTTGGCAGGTCAGGGTCGCCGACAGCAAAACTGACCACATCCTCGCCCCTAGCCTTTTTCTCAGCGATCTTTTTTGTTATTTCCACGAAAAAATAAGGTGGCAGGTTGCTAATTCGCCTTGATAATTTCATCTTCTTTATACCTCGCTTGACCACTGCCCGCTGAATACTACCTCGGCCGGGCCGCTGAGCATTACCTCCCCTACCCCATCCCAGGTCACATCCAGTATACCACCGGCTAGTTTTATACTCGCCTGCTTACCAATAAGACCATGAAGCTGGGCAATGACGGTTATGGCACAGGCACCACTGCCACAGGCTAGTGTTTCCCCCACCCCTCTCTCCCAGACACGGGCTTCTATCCGCTGGGGATTCAAGATATTAGCCACCTCAAAATTTACCCCCCTGGGAAACAGCCGGTGGTGCTCAATTTGCCGCCCCAGCTGTGGCAGAGGGAAACTGGACACCCTGTCCTGCCAGAAGCAGACAGCGTGAGGATTACCCATTGAGACAAGGTTCAGCAATATTTTCCTGCCGCCGACAGTAACCGGGTAGTCCAGTATTGGTTTTTTCTCAATCTGTTTTGATATTGGGATATCGGCGGCACCAAATTTTGGCTTGCCCATACTTACCTCAACCCCAGATATCCTCCCCCCGGCGGTGATAAGTCTGGCTTGCCTGATGCCGGCTATTGTTTCAATCCCCATCTGGCGAGTCTGGCTGCCCACCAGCCCTCTCTCAGCAGCATATTTAGCCACGCACCTCAGCCCATTGCCGCAAGCCTCAGTCTCAGAGCCATCAGGGTTAAATTCGCGCATCTGAAGGTCAGCTTTAGCCGAGGGCAGTACCAGCAGTAAGCCATCACCGCCGACACCGAAATGGCGGTCGCAGATAGCAGTGGCTAGCGCTGACCAGTCCTGCTCTACATCAGCGGCTTCTATCAGGATAAAGTCATTGCCGGCGGCTTGCATTTTGGTAAAATTCATGTCCCCGCCTTTACCAGCCTAGTGATGGCTGGTTCTAACTTACTATGACTATCAAACCACTTTATTCTACTATCTTTCAGCCGAAACCAGTTATACTGGTGCCGAGCCAGGCGGTGAGTTTCAAACTTTATCTGCTGGATGGCATCATCCAGAGTTAGCTCACCCTCAAGGAAGAGCCCGACCTGTTTATAGCCTATGCCTGACATTGATGGCAGACTGAGGTGGTAACCCATCTCTATCAGTCTTTTCACCTCGTCTATTAAGCCCTGCTCTATCATCCTATCAACCCGCAAATCAATTCTGCGGTACAGCTCAGCCCTGTCTGTCGTCAGTCCTATTATAATTGTATCAAAAAATGGCGCCTTCTTACTCTGGAGCCGGGAAAATGGCACCTCTGCCTTTGCCAAGACTTCAAGGGCTCTTATTGTGCGGCGCACATTACGGGGGTCAATCCTCTGTGCCGCTACTGGGTCAACCTTCACTAGCTCCTGATAGAGCCTCTCCCCGCCAACTTCAGCCGCCCTTTTTTCCAAGCCGTGCCTTAACTTGGGGTCAGGTGGGACTGGTGGTATTCCCCACCCCTCCACCACTGACCAGAAATATAGCCCGCTACCGCCAACCAGCAGGGCTAATTTATCCCGCCGCTGGATACCGCTAATAGCCTTATAGGCAAGCTTCTGATATTGAGCCAGACTAAAATCTTCATCAGGGCTAACAATATCAATAAGGTGATGGCGGACAAGGGCTTGTTCTGATGCTGTCGGCTTGGCGGTGCCAATATCCATATGCCGGTAGACCTGTCGGCTGTCAGCGCTCACTATCTCTCCACCAAGAGCCTGCGCTAGGCGGAGGGCTAGCTGGCTCTTACCGACACCGGTAGCACCAACTATAGCCACCACAGGGTTCATCTTACTTGCCTGATTTCTGAGGTCTGCTGGACAATGCTCAAGAACTCATTTGCTTTCAGACTGGCTCCGCCAACAAGGGCACCATCTATCTCCGGCTGCCCCATAAACTCAGCGGCATTATCGGCGGTAACACTGCCGCCATAAAGGAGGCACAAATTCTGAGCAGTCTTTTCATTGTATAGCTGGGCGAGGTTTTGCCGAATAAGAGCGATGGTCTTGTTTGCCTGCTCTCCGGAAGCCGGCCGGCCGGTGCCAATAGCCCACACCGGTTCATAGGCAATGACCATTCCCGGGCAGTATTTTATCCCCGCCAGAGCTGACCTTAGCTGTCTAGTAACCACCGCCTCTGTCAACCCAGCCTCGTTTTCCTCCAGCCTTTCCCCGATGCACAGAATTGGCTTCAGACCGGCCTTAATGGCTGCTCCCACCTTCCGGTTGACAACTTCATCACTCTCATTAAAATGGTGGCGGCGTTCGGAATGC
>SOJS01000088.1 GCA_004376435.1 Dehalococcoidia bacterium | reverse complement strand
GAAGAGCTTATGCAACAGCTAGCCTCCGGCACCCGACTCCACGCTGTGGAAGGCATCCCTGAGGATATCAGGCGGTTATTTGTTACCGCCCATGAGATACAGCCGGAATGGCATGTCAGGATGCAGGCCGCCTTCCAGAAGTCCACTGATAACGCTGTTTCCAAAACGGTCAACTTTCCTCATGAGGCTTCAGAA
Source organism: Dehalococcoidia bacterium (assembly GCA_004376435.1). Classification (GTDB taxonomy): domain Bacteria; phylum Chloroflexota; class Dehalococcoidia; order Dehalococcoidales; family JAUVZE01; genus SOJS01. Next base: position 4,474 of record SOJS01000088.1, on the reverse strand, counting down.
GAAGACATAGCTAAGGTGTATATGATGGCTTACCAAGAAGGGCTGAAGGGAATAACTATTTACCGTGATAGAAGCCGTGAGGCACAACCATTAAGCACTGTTCAGGCGGAGAAGGTTGAAGGCGCCGGGCTTACCCCCAGGAAGAGGTCAAAGATAACTACAGGGGTAACCGAAAGGGTAACTACCGGCTGCGGCTATATCTATGTAACCGTGAACGCTGATGAACAAGGAATATTTGAGGTCTTCTCCCATCTGGGCAAAGCCGGCGGCTGTGCCTCAGCCCAGCTTGAAGCCACCTGCCGACTTATCTCCCTGGCGCTAAGGTCGGGGGTGGATGTCACCTCAGTAGCCAGACAGCTCCGTGGTATTCGCTGTCCGTCTATTGCCTGGGAGGAAGGCAAGTCAGTGCTCTCCTGTGCCGATGCCATTGCCAGCGTGCTGGAGAAGCATATAGACGGTGGTAAAAACCCGTCCCTAATGAAGGACCATGGCCCAGCCAAAAACCTAGCCGGCCAGTGCCCCGATTGCGGCAGTTTGCTCGTCTATCAGGAAGGCTGTTTCGTCTGCCCCGGCTGCGGCTATACCAAGTGCTAGACTAATACCCCCCCAAGTCAAAGGGCTAAATGGGCAAAAAAGAGCGATTTATAGAGAATAAAGGGCAAATATAAGCCCCCAAATGCCCATCAGTTATCAACACCTGCTATAAATTTCCATTTACTCAGTTGCGAGACCGGCCTACTTGCGTTATTATATAGCTGTTAGCACTCTCGCGGTGAGAGTGCTAACAAATTGGATTGATAATGTTAACTTTTAAGAAAGGAGGAGCAAAATGGTGGTCAAACTGAAACCACTGGCTGACCGTCTGGTAGTCAGGCCTATTGAAAGGGAGGAGGTGACCAAAGGGGGGATTGTTCTGCCAGATACAGCCAAGGAGAAACCGCAGGAGGGAGAGGTTGTTGCCGTTGGTCCTGGTCGGTTATCCGAGGACGGAAAGCGGATAGCTATGGAGGTTAAGGTAGGTGATAGGGTAATCTATGCTAAGTATGGGGGCACGGAGATTAAAATTAATGATGAAGAGCTAATCATCCTGCGTGAGAGCGATATTCTAGCTAAAAAGAGCAAATAACAAGCCTGATTAATAAGGAGGGAAAAATGGCAAAACAGATTATATTTGATGAGGAAGTCAGGCATTCCTTAAAGAAGGGAATAGACACCCTGACTAATGCGGTTAAGATAACCCTAGGACCCAAAGGGCGGGCGGTGGCACTTGATAAAAAGTGGGGGGCACCATCAGTAATTGATGATGGGGTGACTATTGCCAAGGATATTGAGCTGCCTGACCCCTTTGAGAACATGGGGGTTCAGCTAGTTAAGGAGGCGGCCAATAAGACCAATGATGCCTGCGGTGATGGCACTACCACATCAACCATCCTGGCTCATGCCATGATTTCGGAAGGATTTAAGAATATCGCCGCCGGCGCCAATGCCCTGGCGCTGAAGAAGGGTGTTGAGAAGGCGACGGCAGCTATCATTGATGAACTGAAAAAGGTTTCCACCGAGGTGAAGGGCAAGGAGCAGATTGCTCAGGTAGGCACGATTACCGCCAAGGACACCGAGATTGGCGAGCTAATCGCCGAGGTGATGGAGAAGGTAGGTAAGGACGGGATTATCACCGTTGAGGAGTCCAAGGGGATAAAGTATGAGACTGAGTATGTCGAAGGGATGCAGTTCGACCGCGGCTATATCAGCCCCTACTTCATCACCAACGCTGAGCGGATGGAAACGGTGCTGGAAGACCCCTATATACTAATTACCGATAAGAAAATCTCGGCAGTAGCTGACCTTCTGCCGGCTCTGGAGAAGATACTTCAGGTGTCAAAGAACCTGCTTATTATTGCCGAGGATGTTGATAGCGAGGCGCTGGCGACACTGGTGGTCAACAAGCTACGGGGCACCCTCAATGTTCTGGCAGTAAAGGCTCCCGGCTTTGGCGACCGACGCAAGGCGATGCTGGAGGATATCGCCATCCTCACCGGAGGTAAGGTAATCTCGGAGGAGGTCGGGCGCAAGCTGGACTCAGTTACCGTGGAAGACCTGGGTCGGGCGCGCCGGGTAACCGCCGATAAAGATAACACCACCATTGTTGAGGGCAAGGGCTCAGAAGAGGCAATCAAGGGCAGAATCAAGCAGATTAAAGCTCAAATAGAGGAGACCACCTCTGACTTTGACCGTGAGAAGCTTCAGGAAAGGCAAGCCAAGCTGGTCGGTGGCGTAGCCGTAATCAAGGTCGGCGCGGCTACTGAGGTTGAGCTTAAGGAGAAAAAACACCGCGTTGAAGATGCCCTGTCCGCCACACGGGCAGCGGTGGAGGAGGGCATACTGCCTGGCGGCGGTGTTGCCCTGCTTAATTCCCTACCTGTTCTGGACAAACTGGGGGTTGAGGGAGATATCAAAACCGGGGTTAATATCATCAAGAAAGCAGTCGAGGAGCCAATCCGCTGGATTGCCACCAATGCCGGTAAGGATGGCTCGGTAATCGTGGATGAAGTCAAGAAGAGCCCCAAGGGGGTCGGCTATGATGCTGTCGCCGATGACTTCGGCAACATGGTGGACAAGGGCATCATTGACCCGACCAAGGTGGTGCGCTCAGCCCTGGAGAATGCGGCCAGCATTGCAGTTATGGTGCTGATTACCGACTCACTGGTTACCGATATCCCGGAGAAGGAGAAGCCGCCAGCAATGCCAGCCGGCGGTGGCATGGAGGGTATGTACTAATCAATTCCCTAGACTGGATAAAAAATAGCCGTCGCCCAAAAACGACGGCTATTTTGTTATTTATGCCAGCTTCAGGAATTCCTTCAGTGGCTCGTCGCTACTAACAGGGCCGACCACCGCCAGGCGGAGCTGGCTGGTTATCACCAGCTCATCGGCTAACTGCTTAAGTTCATCAGTGGTAATGGCATCAATAATAGCTATTACCTGGTCAACACTGATAATGCGCCCGGTGAGAATTTCCTGTCCCCCCACCCAGCCGGCAACACTGCGGCTATCCTCCATGCGCAGTAGCAACCGTCCCTTGGCGGCCTCCTTTGCCTTGGCGAGCTCATCATCAGGGACTCCTTCCCTGAGCAGATAGAGTTGCTCCAGGATAGCCCTAACGGCTGTGGTCAGGTTTTTCGGCTCCACGCCGGCATAGATAGTAACGGCGCCGGAGTCAAGAAGGTGGGTAACATAGCTATAAATGCTGTAGGCAAGCCCCAGTTTGTCACGGATTTCAGTAAACAGGCGGCTGCTCATACCCTCGCCGAGGATAACATTAAGTAGTTCCAGGGCAAAGCGCTTGGGGTGAAAGAGAGATAAGCCAGGCAGTGCCAGGCAGAGGTGAGCCTGCTCGGTATCCCGCTTCTCAACACGAAACCGCGGCGCTGTCTTTTCCTTATAGGGGGCATAGCCAGCACCAGAGCGTTGGCTAGTCCAGCCTCCCAGAGCCTGAGTGATGGCATCTACCATTTCCTGGTGCTGAATATTACCGGCGACGGCAACCACGGTATTAGCCGGTAGATAGTGGCGGGCAAGGTAATCAAGCATTTTATCTCTGGTTATAGCCGCCACTGACTGCTTGCTACCGGCAATATCACGTCCCAGGGGGTGGTCGGGCCACAAAAGCCCATCAATGAGCATATCAACCTGATGTGCCGGCGAGTCCTTGCTCATATTAATCTCTTCAAAGATAACCAGACGCTCCCTTTCTATATCTTGGAGGTCAAAGCGAGCGTTAAGGAGCATATCCGCCATCACATCCAAAGCCAGGGGCAGGTGGGGCTGGGCTACCTTGCACCAGTAAACGGTCAGCTCCCTGTCCGTGCCGGCATTAAGGATACCACCCACACCCTCTATGGCGCCGCAAATATCACTGGCAGTTGGCCTTTTTGGGGTGCCTTTATAGAGCAGGTGCTCAATAAAGTGGGCGGTGCCTGCCTCAGCCTCATTTTCATATCGGGAGCCAGCGCCGATAAAGAAGTTAAGGCAAACGGCTTGGGTGTGGGGCATATTAGCCGTGATAATGCGCAGCCCATTTTCCAGGGTGGTCTTCTGATACAATAGTTTGCCTCTTTAGCCAGAATTAAGGATATTCTAACGGTATTCCTGATTTGGTGTCAATTTAGGGGTAGTATGGAGGGGGCTTTGCCCCGCACAAAATTAACATTCCCTCTCTCCTTAATAATGAGAGAGGTTATTGTCTACGTTTACTATGCCTCTGAACATTACGCTATAAAGCGTGATGGAACGGACTGCTCTAGAGACGGCGATTGAGAAAGGGCTTGCTTTTTGTAATTTCACTCACTATAATGAGTATATACTCACTGCTTGGAGCTATACTTGATGCTAAACTCACACATCATTACCACGGTCAACCAAAAAGTCCTAAGCCTTCTCGCCAAGTTTTCAGATAAAGAGTTTTATGAGAGGCAAA
>SOJS01000011.1 GCA_004376435.1 Dehalococcoidia bacterium | reverse complement strand
AGCCCAGAGAGGAGCTGGCGGTCGGCTTTGAGGAGGGGCATCGGGAGATGGTAATTTTAAGAGACATCCCCTTTTATTCTATGTGCGAGCATCACCTTTTGCCATTCTACGGCGTGGCTCATATCGGTTATATCCCCAATGACGATGGAAGGGTGGTTGGCGCCAGTAAGCTGGGTAGGGTGGTGGAAATCATTACCCGCCGCCCCCAGATTCAAGAGAGAATGACTACCGAAATTGCTGATGCCATTGTTGACGGCATTAACCCTGACGGGGTGGCTGTGGTTGTCCAGGCGGAGCACCTGTGCATGATTATGCGCGGTATCAAGAAACCAGGGAGCACGGTTATCACCTCAGCCCTCAGGGGCATCCTGCGCACCAAAATAGAAACCAGAACCGAGTTTTTCTCCCTGCTCCAGGGGAAATAGATTAGCTACTCACCCATAATCTGCACTATAACCTGTCTTGAGCGGGGGCGGTTGTCAAAGTCAAGAAGCACTATCTGCTGCCAGGTGCCTAACATTAACCTTTTGTCATTAAAGGGGACAACCAGTGAGGCGCCCAGCAGCGAGGCGCTGACATGGGCATAGCCATTACCGTCCCCCCAGGCAAGGTCATGATTATAGGGGATGTTTTCCGGGGCAATTCTGACCCACATTTCCTTAAAGTCAGCCAGCAGACCGCCCTCAAATTCAATGGTGGTTATTGCCGCTGTTGAGCCGGCGACAAATACAGTGGCGATACCACTTTTTATATCCACCCCGGCGACCTGCTGCTCTACCTGATGAGTAATATCAATGATATCGCCGTGCCCCTTACTCTCAAGGCTGATTCTCTTGGTGACTACCATTTTAGTACTACCTCCTGTGGCTAAAAGTCTAGCTCATCCCAGAGGATATCCTCTAAATCAAATACCGGACCATCCCGGCAGACCTGTTTCAGTCCCATTTTTGTCTTGACCGTGCATCCATAGCAGACACCAAGCCCGCAGCCCATCCTCACCTCCAGGGAAACCTGGACAGATTTCAATTTGGGGAACTGATGGCTATATCTAACTAATGCCTGGTACATACCAACGGGCCCGCAGGCAAATATCTGGTCGGTGTCATCAATATAGTTTACTATCACATCGGTAGCCAGCCCCTTCAAGCCTTCAGAACCGTCATCAGTTACCTTAATAATGTTAATATTCCAAGGTAATACGCCGTCGGTAAGTAATCCACGAGATAATTGCTCTTCGGGTAAGAGATTCACCTTCGAGCTTGCCCCCATGAGTAGTGTCACCTTTTTCTCTTGCTTTACAGCTACATCAGCCAGGAATCGCAGTGGCGCAATACCGATGCCACCGGCTACCAGTAATAGGTTATGCGCCGCCGGCAGGATAGAATAGCCCCTGCCCAGTGGTCCCAGGAGGTCAACCCTGTCACCAACCTGGCGCTGGGATAGCCAGTAGCTGCCTTTGCCGACAACGCTAAAGAGAAAAGCAAGCCTGTCCCCCTCAAGCTGGTGGAGGCTTAAGGGGCGGCGCAGGAAGTAGCCCCCGCAGCGCACCATGAAAAACTGCCCCGGCTGGGCGACTAGCTGGGGGGATTCCATCCATGTGAGATAAACGCCGGGCATAACCTCATTATTAGCGGTAACCGCAGCCTCAATTTGTCTCATGCCGACCCCTTCCGGCGGTAGTCAGGTAGGGGCTGGGCGCTATATATCTGACTACCACTTATGAGCGCCTCAACGGCGGCTCGGGCGGTGTCAAGGGAGGTAAAGCAGGGGATGCGCTTCTCCACTGCCGCCCGGCGAATATGAAAGCCATCCCGCAGCGGGATGCGGCCTCCAGTAATGGTGTTGACGACGCCGTCCACCACTCCATCATTAATAATATCAATAACATTGGGATGCCCCTCGCTTAGCTTCTTGCTGATTACCTTTACCGGCAGTCCGGCTGACCTAATCATGGCAGCAGTGCCTTCGGTAGCATAGATTTTATAGCCGGCTTGGCAGAGCCTTTTGATTATTGGCAATACCTCTGCCTTGTCCCTGTCGGCGATGCTAAATAGCATCGTCCCCTGGTCAAGAAGCATCAGCCCGGCCGCCAGCAGTGCCTTGGCTAGGGCAGCCTCAAAGGTGTAGTCAATCCCCATCACCTCGCCGGTGGACTTCATCTCAGGACCCAAATAAGTATCAACACCGAGCAGTTTTGACATAGAAAAGACAGGGGCTTTAATGCCCACCAGCTTTTGCCTTGGCCACAGCCCGGTGCTATAGCCCTGCTCCTTGAGGCTTTTGCCCAGCATGACCTTGGTGGCTACATTTACCATGGGCACCCCGGTGACCTTGGAGATAAAGGGGATGGTGCGGCTGGCGCGGGGGTTGACCTCAAGGACATAAACTGACGATGCCGATGTCTCGTCTTCAGGCGGGGTGATAACGAACTGGATGTTCATCAAGCCCTTAATCTTGAGTGCCAGCCCAATCCTGACCGTGTGGCTGACAATCGTTTTCACCTCGGCTTCAGTCAGGTTCACCCCGGGGTAGACAGCCATTGAATCGCCACTGTGCACGCCGGCCCGCTCAATATGCTCCATTATCCCCGGAATGAGAACATCCTCCTCATCGCCGATGGCATCAACCTCCACCTCTCTCCCCTCAAGATACTTATCAATCAGCACCGGGTGCTTGGTGTCCAGTTCTATCGCCAAGCCCATATAACGCTTTAGCTCACTGGCATTGTGGACAATCTCCATGGCTCGGCCACCGAGGACATAGCTGGGGCGGACCAGCACCGGGTAGCCGATAAGCTGGACAACACTAAGCGCTTCCTCTACTGAGGCGACCCCGGCTCCTGGTGGCTGGGGTATGCCCAGATTGTTGAGGAAGTTCTCAAAGCGGCGTCGGTCCTCAGCCATGTCAATGGCTTCGGCACTGGAGCCGAGCAGGGGCATACCGTTACGGGATAGAGGCTCAGCCAGGTTTATCGCTGTCTGCCCGCCAAACTGAACTATCGACGGCGGGGCATTATTACCACCACCCTCGTTTTCCAGAATATCGCGCAGGCTTTCTTCATCCAGGGCTTCAAAGTAGAGGCGGTCACTGGTGTCAAAATCGGTGGAGACTGTTTCTGGATTAGAGTTGACCATGATGCTCTTAAATCCAGATTCCTGCAGTGCCCAGGCGGAGTGAACGCTGCAGTAGTCAAACTCAATGCCCTGACCGATGCGGATGGGACCGCTGCCGATGACAATTGCTTTGTTTCCCTGGATAGGCTCAGCCTCATTCTCCTGCTCATAGGTGCTGTAGAAGTAGGGGGTATCGGCACTAAACTCAGCGGCGCAGGTGTCTACCATCTTATAGACGGGACGGATGTTCCAGCTATGGCGCAGCTCCCTTACCTGCTCGGGAAGTCGGTCAGCCAGAGTGCCAATCTGCTCATCGGAAAAGCCAAGCCGCTTTGCCTCTATCAGTAGCTCTGGGGTGAGTGTCTGGGAAAGGAGCTTTCTTTCCATATTGATGATGTTGCTGAGTTTATCAATAAACCAGCGGTCAATTTTGGTGTGCTCAAATATCTCCTCACCACCTACTCCCCGCCTTAAGGCAGCCATTATCGCCCACAGCCTGAGGTCATTTGGTTCCAAGGGATAGGCGCTGATATCTTCCCCCCAAGCTCGGTCTTCCCACAGCAGCGACCGCTTGCCAAACTCCAGGGAGCGCACCGCCTTCTGCAGAGCCGCCTCAAAAGTGCGGCCAATAGCCATCACCTCGCCGGTGGCTTTCATCTGGGTGCCTAAAATACGGTCTCCGGAGGCAAACTTGTCAAACGGCCAGCGGGGAATCTTGACCACCAGATAGTCCAGGGCCGGCTCAAAGGAAGCCATTGTCTTGCCAGTGACGGCGTTGGGTATCTCGTCCAGCCGCTTGCCGACGGCTATCTTGGCGGCAACACGGGCAATGGGGTAGCCGGTAGCCTTACTGGCTAGGGCTGATGAACGGCTGACGCGGGGGTTGACCTCAATGACATAGTATTTATTGCTCTTGGGGTCAAGGGCAAACTGTATGTTGCAGCCTCCCTCCACCCCCAGGGCACGGATAATCTTTAAACTGGCTGTCCGCAGCATCTGGTATTCTTTATTGGTCAGCGTCTGGCTGGGGGCAACGACAATGCTATCGCCGGTATGCACCCCCATCGGGTCAATATTCTCCATGTTACAGACGGTAATGCAGTTGTCGGCGCCGTCCCTCATTACCTCGTACTCTATTTCCTTCCAGCCAACCACTGATTCCTCGAGCAGTACCTGGTGGATGGGGCTGGCGGCTAGCCCGATAGTGGCTGCCCTGTCCAGCTCCTCCCAGGTGTGGGCAAAACCACCCCCCGTCCCCCCCAGCGTATAAGCCGGGCGGATTACCAGTGGCAGACCTATCTCCTTAGCCACCTTTCTCGCTTCTTCAAGGCTGGTAACAGTGGCGCTCTCCGGTATTGGCTCGCCGATGTCAATCAGCATCTGTTTGAAAAGCTGGCGGTCTTCGGCTTTTCTTATTGTCTCTATTGGTGTCCCTAGGCTCCTTACATTATATTTATCCAGCACACCGGCATCAGCCAGCTCCACCGCCAGATTTAAGCCTGTCTGACCGCCGAGGGTGGGCAGAAGTCCATCAGGGCGCTCACGCTCAATAATACGGCTT
>SOJS01000106.1 GCA_004376435.1 Dehalococcoidia bacterium | reverse complement strand
TGCTGGTCTCGGTAACCGAGCGCACCCGGGAGATAGGCCTGCGTAAGGCAATAGGCGCCAAGCGGCGGGATATTCTAATGCAATTTCTACTGGAAGCGGCTATACTGAGCCTAGCTGGTGGTGCCATCGGGCTGGCCGGTGCCTGGCTGATAGCAACGGGAATCTCGCTTATTGACCTTGGTGGCTTCACAATCAACGCTGTGGTGTCACCACTTATTGTCACTGTGGCCATCTTAGTTTCGGTCTTTATTGGCCTTGCCTCCGGCATATACCCGGCAATGAGAGCCGCCCGACTGAACCCTATTGACGCCCTGCGCTACGGGTAATACAATAAAGAGATGCACTGGCTTGATATTGTCATTCTAGTAGCCCTGGTTATCACTACCCTAATCGGTCTAAAGATAGGGCTGATAAAGGCAGCCCTATCCCTGGCCGGACTGATTGTTGGCGTTATTTTGGCTGGACAATTCTATGTCCCCCTTGCCGGACAATTAACCTTTATCCCGCAGGCTACGGTGGCTAAGGTTGTTGCCTTTGCCATTATCCTGCTCGGGGTGATGATAATTGCCAGCATCCTGGCTCGCTTTTTGAAGTGGGCGGCCTCGCTGATGATGCTCGGCTGGGTCAATCGGCTTGGTGGTGCCATCTTTGGTCTGGTGCTGGGGGCAATACTCTGCGGCGCCTTTTTAGCCATCTGGGTTAAATTTTTGGGCGCCGGAGATGCCATCGCTCATTCCGGCCTGGCTAATCTATTACTTGCCCGCCTGCCGCTAGTGCTTGGGCTGCTCCCCGGTGAATTTGACTCTGTTCGCTCCTTCTTCTGATAACGAGCGATTTAAGGAAACCCTAACCCCTCCCCATACGGCTCTTTTATTACCCCCCTCTCGGTGATGATGGCGCTTATATACTGGTGGGGGGTAACATCAAAGGCGGGGTTAGCCACATTAATGCCATCGGGGGCAATCCTTAACCCCTGAATATGAGTTACCTCATCTGGGCTCCTGTGCTCAATGGGGATTTCATCTCCTGAAGCCAGAGACGGGTCAACAGTGGTGGTGGGAGCGGCCACATAGAAGGGGATGTCATTTTCCTTAGCCAGCACCGCCAGAGAGTAGGTGCCAATCTTGTTGGCGGTATCACCATTTAGGGCAATGCGGTCGGCGCCAACAATAACCAGGTCAACCTCCCCCCGCCCCATAAAGTAGCCAGCCATGGAGTCAGTTATCAGGGTAAAGGGGATATCAGCCCGCTTCAGCTCCCAGGCAGTGAGCCGTGCCCCCTGGAGGAGGGGACGGGTCTCAGTGACCAGAACTTTTATCTTTTTGCTCTCATCTTTTGCCTGTTTTATTATCCCCAGCGCCGTGCCGTAGCCGGCGGTGGCTAAAGCACCAGTATTACAATGGGTCAAGATAGTGGCGCCGTCACGGATAAGCCCGACACCAAGCTGGCTTATCCTCCTAGTTGCCTCGGCCTCCTCAGCGTGTATTTTGACCGCCTCATCAAGCAGCGCCTGTTTAATCTGTCCCACATCCCCACCCTTCTTGGCTATCTGCCACAGGCGGTCAATAGCCAAAAACAGGTTTTTAGCCGTCGGTCGGGTAGAAGCCAGAGCCTGAGTGATGGCTTTAAGTTCTTCCACAAATATGTCCTTATCGGTAGCTTTAATCTGGAGCGCTCCCAATGCCACCCCATAAGCCCCAGCCACCCCGATAGCCGGCGCGCCTCTGATTTTTAATTGTGTGATGGCTGAAGCTACCTCCTGATAACAGCTAAGCTCAAGATATATCTCTTCAGCGGGCAGGCAAGTCTGGTCAAGGACTCTTACTCTGTCCCCCAGCCACTTTATCGCTTCCATAGGCACTAACTTCGCCGGCCAAAGCGGGGGATAAACATGGGCACGCTTTTCTTGTAGTTGAGGTAATCCTGGCCGAACTTCTTCTCCATCTCCTTCTCTTCAACATTCTTGAGATAAAGGGCATTAAGCAGGATAAAGAGGGGGGTAAAGATGAAGATTAGGAAAATGGAATGAAGCAGTATCCCCAGCCCGAAAAGCATAATAAACCAGCCAACAAGCATCGGGTTTCTCACCCGCGAGTAGAGCCCAGTGGTGACCAGTTTCTGGGGCGGGTTGAGGGGAACCGGGCTGCCCCGGGCTTTAGAGAAGGAATAGACTGTCCCCAGACAGAGGCTACCGCCAAGGACAACCAACAGCCAGCCCAGAGATAGGCTGACCGGGGCGAAAAAGGGCAGCCTCACCGGCAGCAGTCCGTCCAGCGCCAAGGAGGCAAAAACAAGCAGCACGCTCAGACCAAACCAGAAAATAAGCCCCAGCGGCGTCAATAAAATCTTCCGCCTGCCCTTGGTAGTGGCTATCCGGTATACAGTCTCCGCCCATCTATCTCCTAAACCCATAGCTTCCCCCGTCTGGTTTTAGTTAAATTTAGTCTAGTTTGGCTCCGCCGTCAAGGGGAAAGGTTTCCTTGACAGCCTGATACAATCACGGTAAACTGCTTTAATTCGGCTGACCCTTTCAGGTGATAGCAATGACGGAGAGCTTGCCAACGATAGGCGGACTGAAGGACAAAATCGGGGTGGAGTGGCCGCTGGGGGTATATGAGATTGAGAAGGGGATGATACGGCGCTTTGTCCAGGCAATTGAAGACCCCAACCCCCTGTGGCAGGACGAGGAATACGCCGCCAGAAGCCAGTATGGCGGTATAGTTGCCCCACCGACCTTTATTATGACTATCGGCTTCGAGCAAATTCAAAAGCTATTAGCTGCCTCCTCAGGCACACTCCTTCACGGCAGCACCGAGCTTGAGTGCTACCAGCCGCTAAGAGCCGGCAATGTGATAACTGCCACCGCTAAAGTTGCCAACATCCGTGAGCGGCCGGGCAAGATGGGCAAGATGACCTTTATCACCTTTGGTATTTCCTATCAAAACCAGAGACAGGAGCTGGTAGCCAAATGCCGCCAGATGGTTATCAGTTATTAGGCAGATTATGACAGGACAGCTCTACTATCAGGATATCGCCGTCGGTGATGAAATCACCCCGCTGGTAAAGCAGCCCACCAGCCGCCAGTTGGTGATGTGGGCTGGGGCATCGGGTGACTTTAACCCCATCCACTATGATAAGGACCTGGCTTTAAGCAGAGGGCTGCCGGGTGTCATTGTCCCCGGGCAGCTAGCTGGTTGTTTCTTAGGACAGCTGATAACTGACTGGATAGGGGATGGGGGTCGTCTCAAAAAGCTGTCCTTAAGCTACAAGGGGATGAACCTTCCCGGCAAAACCCTCACCTGCCGGGGAAGGGTAACCAAGAAATATTTAGAGGACAGCGAGCATTATCTGGTGTGCAGCCTCTGGGTGGAGGGGGCGGCGGGGGAAAAGACAATTACCGGCACGGCTGTCGTTACCTTACCCTCGCGGGGGTGAGGTTAGCCTAAGCTTCTACCTGCTTTTCCGGCCACTGCTTGCGGCTGAGTTCCATAAAGACAAAGCTAAAGCCATTTCTAACCAGACGGCTATAGGGGGTGAAGTGACACTTCTCAAAGCACCTCTGTGCCCGATGGTTTGAGTCCAGAGTCTTGAGGTAGATTCGCCTGAGTTTTGTCTTGGTGAAGATATAGTCAACCAGAGCGGCCACGGTATCAGCACCATAGCCCCTATCCCAGTAATCACGACAACCAATCATAATACCCAGCTCAGCCTCACCCTTGGCTTCATCAATGTTATAATAGCCACAGTTACCGATGTGTTTGCCATCAAGGGTATCTACGGCAAAGCGATGCCTGATGGGAAAAGAATAAAGCAGTTCAGCGGCATAGTCTGATAGATACTGGGGGAAGGTCATATTAAGCAGTGGGGCGGCATCAAGCTGGACTAGCTCCGGGTCTGTCTGCCAGGAGTAGTCTTGCCTGGCATCACCAAGTCTCTTGGGGCGAAGCCTGACCTTGGTGCCGATAATCATGCCTCTATTCCTCCTCCTCTTCCTCGTGCTCCCAGATGGGGGCAGTGAAATACTCAATATACTCTCCCATAGCCTCAGAGGCTACCTGCTTCATTATCTCCTTAGCCTCCATCGCCATCCGTGTCAGTTCATCAAGGTCAATTTCAATATCCAGCATCTGACTCAGAACCTTTAGCACCGCCAGTGCCGCCATCGGGTTCTGTATTCGGGTGGCGTATGTCGGCACCTCGCCCAGCAGGCAAACGCCCTCAACCCCCCTCTCCTTAGCCACCCCCAGCAGTAAGCCGTTTAGACCGGCAATCTGGAGGTTACCCTGCTGTGCCAGGTCATATTTTTTCAACTCCTCCTTCATCTCCGGGCTGGTGGCTGCCCCCCAGGCGCCGGGTTGTTCAGTATGGTGGATGCGGGTCAGCGCCGCAGCGCAGGTATATAGCCTTTTCACCCCAAAATTTATGGCTAAATCAAGGACACAGTTAGCCAGCTCATATCCCTTGGTGGCTGGTTGGTCTTCACCGATAAATAGTATTAAATCACTGCCCCCACCCTCGTTTTTCCAGTAGTAGAACCGACTCTGAGGGAAATTGGGCGCCTCGACGACATTGTCCTTGACTACCACCCCAATTGGGTTAAAGAAAAGGGAAGCTTCAATCTCGCCCAGCTCCTTAAAGCCCAGCTTTCTTTTTAGATAGGTGGCGACGATGATGGCAACATTGCCGACACCGGGCCAGGCAGCCAGCATAACCGGCGAATTAAGCTTTGGTCGGGCATAAAGTTTAATTAAGTCTTTATTTATCTACCTCACCCCCTGTATCCCCCTCTCCTTCAAAGGAGAGGG
>SOJS01000048.1 GCA_004376435.1 Dehalococcoidia bacterium | reverse complement strand
CAATGTCATCTTCCGAGGCTTTAGGGTCGCCCGAGGGGTGATTATGGACAAAGATAACCGAGGCAGCACTGGCTGATATTGCCTCCTTGAATACCTCCCTGGGGTGAACAATATTGCTGTCCAGACTGCCAACCGAAATCTCGGACACCTTTATTACCCGACCTCGGCTATCCAGCAAAAGAGCCAGAAAATACTCCTTCTTCTTCCCCTTTAGCCTGTTCCGTACCAGGCTGGCGACATCGTCAGGGGTTTTAACTTGAGGCTTACTTCCAGCCCCGGCATAGCCTTCAAGGCGGTTAGCCAGCTCAAAGGCAGCCTTAATCTGAGCCGCCTTGGCCAGACCAATCCCCCTCACTCGGGATAGCTCCTCCACGGAAGCACCGGCAATGCCCTTAAGATTGTCAAACTGGCTCAGCAGTCTCTGGGCGGTTACCATCACCGACTCGCCGGAAATACCACGACCTAGAATTAGAGCCAGAATCTCCTGAGCCGACAGGGCATTCACCCCCAGCTTCTGCAGCCTCTCCCGTGGCCGCTCAGAAGTAGGTAAGTCATGAATAGTAAATGACCTCTTCACTGGCTTCATCTCCATATCCAATCCTTACAAGTTAGTTCCAGTAAACCTCAAGGCTTTTAACCACCCCCATTGGAGTGTAAAAAATAGAGCCCAGGTCTTCCTCCAGCGCTTCAAGGTTATCCAGCCAATCACCAAGCTCAGAATATGACCACTTCTTACTCCCCCTGTTATACGCATCTACAGCCTCGTTATAGGCAGCTACGCTTTCATGATAGAACTCATATCGTCTCTGGTAGTCAAGGTAATAATCATAGCTAAAGGGGTTGGGGTGGCTGGTATAGGTAAGCGAGCCCCAGAACTCATCCGGTTCGCCGTCACAGGCAATATATTCAAACTTCACCCCATCCAGAGGTATTGTCCCATATGCCTTGTTCACCCCAACATAGGCTATCTTGTCACTGTTAGTATTGTCTACATAGATTAAACCTTTATCAGTTGTCTGGAAGGCATTCAGGGCATGCCCGCCCTCAGCAAAGCCTATCTCAACATAGGCGCACCTGAGACCGTATATCCAGGCATTGTCGCGCAGGGTTATGGCAAAGCCAGTGCAGTCAAAGCTGTTCTCGGTATAGAGCAGCTCATTGGTATCGTCCTGCTCAAGAAATGCTTTAAGCTCTGCCCAGTTGGGATTGCCCAGTGTGGATTGCCCCAGTCTCCCCAGCAAGCCATCATAGCCAGCCTGCAGAGCAGCCAGCTCGGCCGTCAATTCATCAATTTCACGCTGGGCGTTTTCAAGGTCACTCTGTAAGGCATTATAGTCCTCGGCTGATATTGACGCCGGGCACGATGGCAGGCAAAGGAGCAGAAAAACCAACACTAAAGCGGTAAGAGCCTTTTTCTTCACTAGTCCTACCCCCTGTTTAGCCTTTAGTGCTGGAGGATAACCTCCCCGGCTACCGTCGGCTGGTATTGCTGGCTAACATAATCCTGCCACTGGCTATCAAGACCATCCATATCAAAGCCATAAACCTCTTCCAGAGCGCCATCATAGCTGCTGCCCTGCCGGAAGGTGCTGAGCAGCTCAAGCATGCTGTCACGGCCATAGTTACTTATCATAAAATCAACCAGGCTATAGCTCTGGGCATAGGAGAGGATAGACTGGCCGGTATAGGCAGAAAAGGGGCTTGACAGGCTACGCACCGAGATAAGGCTACCTTCAGCTACTGCCTGCTTAAGATAGGTGGTATATCCCGGCCCAAGAAGCCCCTCAGCATACATTGCCAGACCTTCATCAAGCCAAACCGGCAGGTCATTATAGGGGTTAAATGTCATCTGGTGCATCACCAGGTGGGTCAGCTCATGGGTCATTGCCCTCTTCCCCCAGCTGAGGTCATCGGGGGCGATACCAATGGCGATAATACCCTGCCGGGTAAAGGCAGCCCCTCCCGTCCACTCCTGAGGATAAATCATAGACCCCTGCAAATCCCAGGTGCTGGCGTAGATATATACCCTGATTGGCTCTTCCAGATAGGCGCCGGTGTCCTCAGCCAGCCGCTCAAGAGCCTCCTCAGCGGCTGTCATCAGCTCCTGGGCAAAGGACTCTTCTCCCTGATACCAGTATATAGTTACCTTACCCTCGGTTAAACTGCGCCAGGGATAACGGTTGTCAGCAAACTGAAGCCGAACTGGAGTTGTCTCCGTCCTGTTGCCATTCTCATCCGTCACCGTCCACCAGTAATCCACCCACGACCCCGGCGGCAGTCCACCTGTTTTTATCATATCCCATGTCCAGCTGGTCTCAACCAAAGTACCGGGCACAAACTCAACATAGGCTTCGCTGGTCACCTGGGCATAGCTCAGCTGGTCAACCTGGTAATGGAGGCGAATATCAGTAATATTAACATCACTCTGGACGGATAAACTGAAGGTAAAGGCAAAGGGAAAATCTACCTCAGCAGAGCTATCCAGTACCTCCGGCTCGCTCTGGGCTTGAACCAGACCAGGAACCAGTGTGACCAGAGAGAGACAAGCAACCAGGGCTAATATAACGACCTTTTTAATCATTCTTCCCTGCCCAGCCCAGACCGCAGATAGGCAGTGATAAAGCCATCCAGGTCACCGTCAAGGACGGCATCAGTGTCACTGGTCTGATAATCAGTTCTGTGGTCCTTTACCATCTTATAGGGATGAAGGACATAACTTCTAATCTGGTTACCCCAGCCAGCGGCGATGTGCTCCCCTTTCAGCCTGGCTCGCTCCTCACTTCTCTTTGCCCGCTCCAGTTCCAGCAGGCGAGCCTGGAGTATCTTTAAGGCAATCTCCTTGTTCTGGTGCTGGGAACGCTCACTCTGGCAGGTAATCACCAGCCCCGTTGGCAAATGGGTTAATCTGACGGCACTGCTCGTCTTCTGCATATGCTGTCCTCCAGGACCGCTTGAGCGGAAGGTATCCACCTTCAAATCATCAGGCTCTATGTTGACATCAACATCAGCCTCAGCTTCAGGCATAACCTCCACCAGAGCAAAGGAGGTATGGCGGGCATGGTCAGCATTAAAGGGAGAGAGGCGAACCAGACGGTGGACGCCATGCTCTGATTTCAGGTAGCCACAGGCATAATTGCCCTTAACCTCAATGACGGCGCTCTTTATCCCCGCCTCCTCCCCCGGCGAGGTATCCAGTACCTCAGCCTGATAGCGGCGGCGCTCCGCCCAGCGCAGATACATCCGCAACAGCATCTCCGCCCAGTCCTGAGATTCGGTGCCGCCGGCACCGGCATGAATTGCCAGGATAGCGTTTCTGGCATCATAGTCACCACTAAAAGCCTTCTCCAGTTCCAGCCCGTCAAGGCGGAGGGCTACCTCCTCTATCTCGGCCTGAAGCTCGGCTTTAATTGAGGTGTCTTCCTCTGCCAGGGAGAGTAGTTCCGCCATCCCAGCCACCTTTTTCTCCAGTCCCCGCCACCTCTCCACCAGCCTTGCCTTCTCGGCTAGCTGGCGCATAACATTCTGTGCCTTAACTCGGTCAAGCCAGAAGTCGGGCTTGACCGATTCCCTCTCCAGTTGGGCAATCTCCTTTTCCCTGACAGCAATGTCAAAGATGCACCAGCGCCATAGCTACTCTAGCCCGTAAGTCCTCTAGTTTATCTGCTAATTCCGACATCTATTTAACCTGATTTTTATTTAAATAACCTTCCCTGACTGCCGGCCTCGGCAGTTACGGCGTCCCTTTCCGGTTTAAGATTGCCTCCCGCCGCCAGGTGAGCCAGCCGCGCCGGCTCCGGCAGGCGATAGCCGCGACAGCAGTTCATCACCCAGTGAATTGCCGTTTTCAGGTCAATTTTGTGACCGATAGAGACATAAAGCAGATTAACCCCGGTCTTGGTGCGCAGAGCCGCCCCAATAATCTCACCACTGTCTTTCAGTTCAGCGTAGTTACCAACCTCAGCCCCCACCTCATCATGCCCGCCGCAGAGCCGTGATTTAGCACAGCCAATTGTTGGCTTATCCAAAAAAAGCCCCAGATGGCAGGCAAGCCCCAGCCGCCGCGGGTGGGCAATCCCCTGACCATCAACCAGGATAAGGTCAGGGACAACAGTAAGTTTTTCACAGGCAGCCAGCGTTATCGGCGACTCCCTAAATGAGAGCAGGCCGGGAACATAAGGAAAGTCAAACCTCCCCTGAGCCACCCCCACCTCCACCAGTTTAAGTGAAGGATACTCCAGAACGACCGCCGCCCCGGTAGCTACCCCCTGAGCATCGGCAGCTGAGATATCAACACCGGCGATAAAGCGGGGGGTGGCAAGCTGGCCCCCTGTCAGCACACGGTTAGCCAGCTGCCGCTGTATCTCCACAGCCTGAGCAACGCTGACCTGCCAGCTATGTAGCCTCGCCACCTTCACATCCTGATTATAACACAACAGGCTTCAGTGACAACCACCATTGACAGCTATAAAGTTATGGGGCATAATAGACTATAAAGAAAGCCAAGGTAAAAATGGTCAAGATTAGATTACGGCGGGTAGGCGCCAAGAAAAAGCCAAGCTATCGGCTGGTCGTCGCCGACTCCCGAGCCCCCCGTGATGGGGCATTTATTAGCATTATCGGATACTATAATCCGCTAACCGACCCGGAAACAATAAACATAGATGAAGAAAAAGCACTGACCTGGCTAAAACAGGGGGCTCAGCCAACAGCGACTGCTGCCCGACTGCTGGTAAAGGCAGGGGTTATAGAGCCGCCCAAGAAGGCTAAGGAGAAGCCAAAGAAAGCCGCTGAGAAGGTAGCCGAGAAACC
>SOJS01000102.1 GCA_004376435.1 Dehalococcoidia bacterium | reverse complement strand
CCGCCTTCCTCACCGCCCCCGGCATCCCCTCAGCTCCCGGGGTCAGCACCAGCTCGGCACCGAAGATGGAGAGAAGCTGCCTCCTCTCATGGGACATGGTATCCGGCATGGTGAGGATGAGCCTATAGCCCCTGGCAGCGCAGACAAAGGCGAGAGAAATACCGGTATTACCGCTGGTAGGTTCAACGATTACTGTATCTTTGTTGATAAGCCCCTTTTCTTCAGCATCAACAATCATTGACACTCCGATCCTGTCCTTCACGCTCCCTAAAGGATTGAAGGCTTCAAGCTTAGCTACTACTTCTGCCTTTAACCCTTCAGTTATTCGGTTCAATCTGACCAGCGGTGTGTTGCCAATGAGCTCGGTAGAGTCGCTGGCTATCCCTCTGGTCACCTTGGGTATCTCTATCGTCTTGAAGTGTAGTTTCTCCACTTGCTGAATCTTTGCCATCTGGATTTACTCCTTATCCTGATAATTAGTTGTCATCTATCTTCCCGGTTTTCTTACTTAATACTCTTCTTCTTATCCCCCACGCCGGGGGACAGTCTTCTTTCCTCCCCACCGAGGTTACTGTCTTCTTTCTACTTACTGTTTTCGTTAAATCCTTGGCTGGCTTCATGGTGGCAATCTTCTCCAAAGCCTGAAGCGTAAGTTCAATATCAGCCACGGTATTGAAGTATCCCGGGCTCAAGCGGACTGTGCCCAAAGGAAAGGTGCCCAGGGTTTTATGAGCCGCCGGGGCACAATGGAGCCCGGTTCTCACCTTAATATCAAATGCCTGGTCAAGAATAGCCCCCGCCTCCCCCGGCTCACATCTCTTAAGATTAAGGGAAAGGATGGAGACATGCTCCAAGCCGCTGTCGGGCGCATAGAGGACCACCCCCCGAACCTGGGATAAGCCGTCCCGCAGTTGTTTCCATAAAGACTGCTCATGGGCACGAATCTTCTCAATCCCCTCCCCGGCAATAAACTCCAGGCTGGCGCCCAGCCCGGCGATGCCGACAGTATTTAGTGTCCCACTTTCATATTTATAGGGTAAGGTAAGCGGCTGCTCCTCCTGCTCCGAATTTGAACCGGTGCCGCCCTCACGCAGTGAATCAAGGCCAACCCGGCTACCGACATAAAGCACCCCGGTACCTGGTGGTCCCAGCATCCCCTTATGCCCGGAAAAGGCGAGCAGGTCAATGTTAGCCGCCTGGACATCAATAGGATAGACACCAGCCGTCTGCGCCGCATCTACCATAAAGATTAGATTGTGTTGTCTGGCAATCGCCCCATATTCGGTAATAGGCTGGATGACGCCGCTTACATTAGAGGCATGGGTCATCACTATTAGTTTCGTTTTTTTGGTTATCGCCTTCTTGATATCGGCGGCGGCAACCGCCCCGCTCTCCGGCGAAGGTGACAGCCTGGTGACCCTGATACCCTGTTTCTCAAGCTTTGTCAACGGGCGAACCACGGAGTTATGCTCAATAGAGCTGGTAATGACATGGTCACCGGCTTCAAGCAGCCCCTTTAGCCCCAGATTTAGGGCATCAGTGCAGTTCAGAGTGAATATAACCTGCTCATTCTGCGGGGCATTAATGAGACGGGCAACAAGCAGCCTTGCTCCCTCCACCATCCTGCTGGCGGCTAGCGCCAGGCTGTGTCCACCACGCCCAGGATTACCCCCCTTATTTCTCAAGAAGCTATCCATGGCTTGATAGACACTCTCCGGCTTCGGCCAGGAGGTGGCGGCGTTATCCAGATAAATAACGCCATCCCGCCTAGGTTCCGATATACTTGGCATAAAGCCCCCTTGCCAGTGATTCATCATTAGTGTTTCTCACAATAACCCGACCATCGGGGAAAACGACCATTTCCTGATTATCTACCCTGAAACGGAGCATAAACTCGTTATAGCTAACCTCGCCGACTGATTTGAGGCGTGCCGCCAACTCCTTAAAGGAGAGCTGGCTCACCTTGGCATTCACCACCTGCACTGTGGTCTGACCGCAGAGTATGGTGGTTTTTATACCAAACTTGCCATCCAGAAACTCGTATCTGCCACTACAGGCAGGGCAGTCCGGCGAGGGAGCTACCTTAAGATGCTGGAATGTCCCCTTCCAGACATCAATAATTATAAGCTCCCGATTAATCTCCTTGGCACCAACCAGTATCTTCATTGCCTCCGCCGCCTCCAGAGAGCCGATAACAAAGGGCGCCGGGCTGATGACGCCGGCGGTATCACAGGTCTGGATTACCCCGGCACCAGGCAGGTTAGGCGAGACGCACCTAAAACAGGGGGGCTTGCCAGGGATTACGGTCATCGTCATTCCAGAAGAAGAGATAGCTCCCCCATAGACCCACGGGATTTTATGCTTCAGGCAGGCATCATTTATCAAAAAGCGGGTCTCCAGATTATCCAGCCCGTCCAGCACGACATCGGCACCCTGGATAAAGCCCTCAATATTGGTATAATTGACATCGGCGACTACTCCCTCAATCTTAATTGAGGAGTTTACCTTACTTAAGTGTCGCTCAGCGGCTACCGCCTTCGGCAGCCCCTTTTTAATGTCATCCTCATCAAAAATAACCTGCCGATGCAGGTTGTGGTATTCAATAAAGTCACGGTCAACAATCCTGACTCGACCAACACCCGCCCGCACCAGAGAGGTGGCAATAATTGACCCTAACGCCCCGCAACCAATGATGACGGCCAAGCTACTGCCTAATCTCTTTTGACCCTCTTTACCTATCCCCGGGAAAATGGTTTGTCTTGAATAGCGGTCAACCTCGGTCACTACTCTCCTGCCTTTAGCTATTGAGCTATCGCCCCAGCAAAGTTAAATATAGTACATCACCTCCTGTGGCTTTTCCTTTCTCTTTTGCCGCTCCATCAAATCCTGCAGGGTTGTCGATTCCAGAACACCATCAATCGCCTTTTTCAGCTCCCCCCAGATATCGCGGGCAGCGCAAAGCTCAGCACGGGCACAGGCTTCAGGATTATTGACACACTCCACCGGACTGATTGAGCCCTCAAGATTTCGGATTACCTCGCTGAGCCTTATCTCATGAGGCGGCCTCGCCAGACAGACCCCACCCCGAGCACCACGGGTGCTCCTGACAATCCCCGTGGCTATCAGGGGAGCTATTAGATGCTCCAGATACTGAAGTGAAATCTGCTGTCGCTGAGCAATTTCCTTCAGCGGCACCGGCTCCTCATCCTGATGAAGAGCTAAATCCAGTAGTGCCCTGGTGCCATACTGTCCTCTGGTAGAAAGCCTCATCAGACTTCACCTCTTTTGTTGACTAAAATAATCAACATAGTATACTTTATCACAGCCTGGGGGGCTTGTCAAGGAGTTTAGAACTTTTTTGTTGCCAGAGCCGGTATCATCAAGAAGACTCTATCTTGTCAATGCCAGCCCTGCCGACAACAAGCTTGAGCCCATCCTGCCCGAGTACGATGACCTTCTCGCCACTATCTATCTTGCCACTGCTTGACCTCGCCTCCCAGAGCTCGCCCTTGATTTTGATGAAGCCATCGGGGGCTAGCGGGCTGGCTGCCTTACCCCGACTGCCGACCATAGTCGGCAGACCGACCATCACCTTTCTCTTCAGGGCACGGCTACCCAGACGATAAGTAAAAATAGAAAAGCCAGCCCAGACCACCATCAGGGCAATAAGACCAGCCACAGGTATCTCAATCCCTAGCTGGGGAAGACCCCAGAGCACAATCGCCACTATGGCGGCTTCCTCAAGCAAGGTGCTGAAGATAGCCAATATAAGCCTGACATTCATCTATCCCTAATTATAGCAGGACTGCCCCTGTTGCCGATAGTCAGATACGGGTGCTATAATTGACCAGCAAACCCCTGCCGGAGGTAAAAATGAAGCTAAGTCGCGAGGATGTGCTCCATATCGCCCTGCTGGCTCGGCTGGGCTTGGCCGAGACCGAAATAGATAAATTCCGCGAGCAACTATCCAACATACTGGAGAATTTTGAGATACTGCAGTCAGTAGATACTGCTGACACCCCAGCCACTGCCCAGCCCTTCCCCCTGCACAATGTGCTCAGGGAAGATGAGGTAGTCCCCTCCCTGCCCCCAGACCAGATTCTAGCCAATGCCCCCCAGAAAGAAAGGGACTTCTTCCGGGTAAGAGCCGTGCTTGAGTGATATATCCAAAAATAAGGGAAGGTTGAAGGGGCGAAGCTCCTTCGAAACAAGTCTTCCCCCTCTCCTTGAAAAACAGGTACTAAAGGATAGTCAAAGAGAGGCGAAGCCTCTCTTATATAAATAGCTCCCCCTCTCCTTTTTAAGGAGAGGGGGATAAAGGGGGTGAGGTTGACCAACAACCAGCTGACCATTGCTAAGGCACACCGGCTGCTTAAAGACAAAAAGCTGTCCTCGCTGGAACTGACCAGAGCTATATTAGAGCGCATCCGCCAGGTAGAGCCCAAGGTGCGCGCTCTGGTTACTGTCACTGAAGAGAAGGCACTCAAGCAGGCTATTAAGGCAGACAAAATTATTGCCAGCGGTGACATCAGCCCCCTGACCGGTATCCCGATGCTAATCAAGGACAACATCTGCACTAGCGGCATCACCACCACCTGCTCGTCAAAGATGCTGGAGAGCTTTGTCCCGCCCTACAATGCCACCGTGGTGGAAAAGCTGAATGACTGCGGGGCGGTCATTATCGGCAAAGCCAATATGGATGAATTTGCTATGGGCTCGTCCACCGAAAATTCAGCCCTTTTTACCACCCACAACCCCTGGGATTTAGGTCGTGTCCCTGGCGGCAGCAGCGGCGGCGCGGCCGCTGCCGTCGCCGCCGGCGCGGCC
>SOJS01000004.1 GCA_004376435.1 Dehalococcoidia bacterium | reverse complement strand
AATATCTGGAGAAGCAGATACCCCAGGTAATCAAGATGTATAAGGAGGATGGCTACAATACTAATCAGGCTTATATGGCGGTGGGGGATGGAAAGTCCATCTTTCTCAGCGACCCTCCTTGCCTGAGAGGGATAGACACCAGAGTCCGTGATGGTCGGCTTAACTTTATTGCCTATTTCCGCTCATGGGACTTGTGGGCTGGCTTCCCGTCCAATCTGGCGGCGATTCAACTACTTAAGGAATATATGGCTGATGAGATAGGGGTTGGTGATGGGGAGATAATTGCCTTAAGCAAGGGACTGCACCTTTACCAGTATTCCTGGGAGCTGGCTCGAGTGGTAACCAGGATGGACTAGCCAGGAAATGGACAAGATTGGTATTGCTGCCGACATGATTTTAGCCTCAAAGCGGCTGGTTGTTTTTACTGGCGCCGGTATCAGCACTGAATCTGGCCTTCATGATTTCCGCAGTCCGGGGGGAATCTGGAGCAAATTTGACCCTGAGGAGCTCAGCTACCAGAGGTTTATCTCCAGTGAGATAAGCCGCCAGAAATACTGGGAATTTGCCAGGTCACTCTGGCCTCAATTAGCTGAGGCTAAGCCTAACCGTGGTCATTATGCCATCGCCGAACTCCATAAAATGGGTAAGCTGGACTGTGTCATTACCCAGAATATTGACGGTCTGCACCAGAAATCTGGTGTGCCTGAGGAGAGGGTGATTGAACTACACGGCACTACGAAATGGGTTATCTGCCTTGAGTGTGGCCGGAGATACAAAAGGGAGGAAATCTGGCGTCGGCTGGAGGCGGGAGAAAAAGTCCCCAGGTGTGATGGCTGCGGCGGCATCACCAAGCCGGCTGTAATTTCCTTCGGTCAGCCAATGCCGGAGAAGGAAACCGCTGAGGCGGCAAGGAGGTCAGCTGACTGTGACCTGTTTCTGGTAGCCGGTTCCTCTCTGGTAATCTATCCGGCGGCCCAGATGCCACTGATTGCCAAAGATAGTGGTGCCAAGCTGGTTATTGTCAATCTGGAGCCAACCCCCCACGACGGCTATGCTGATGTTGCCATCAATGAAAAGACAGGCAAGGCTCTGCCACAAATAGTGGAGCGGGTGAAAGCAGGGTTGAAGGGATAGCCCTATTGGGAAAGATAAGACTGATTATTGCTACCAGTTTAGTATTGATTATCTCCCTCGGTGCTGGCTGCACCCCTGAGCACAGCTTTGATAGCCGACTAAGCTCAATTGTGAAGCCGTACCGGTTCAGTATTATAGACTGGGAAATGAAGGTGCTGCTGACTGGTGACGGGCCATCTGTTACCCAGGAAGGGGAAGACGAGTTGAGCCAGGTCAGGGAGTATTTTTCCCTGGTTGAGCGCGTAGACGCCCTAAAGTCTGAGATAGAGGTGCTCAACACTGATGGCAGGCAGGGCGACCTGGCATCACTTAAGGCTGAATTAGAGCTTCTGGAGGAGCAGCAGGCGGCGGTGGCGGGGGTAGTGGGCGGCATAATAAAGAAGCAGATAGAAGATACCTTGGCAGAGCAGGGCATCCTCAATCCAGTAGATGAATACATAAAACTAGAGACTCACTTCCCGCCACTAAACTTCAAACTTGAGCAGCCACCCTATCTGCTGGTGATTTCACCCAGAAACAGAATAGATAGTATACGGGAGATACCCTTAAGGCAGGACATCAGCCTTGAGGAGATAGAGGCTATCGAGGCTGAGGTTGATAGGCTGGGCGTCTCTTCACTGGTGGTTGAGCTTGGCGGCTTTGCTGGGACATATCCTACCTTTGTTGCCAACGATGCCAGCCTGCAGTTTGTCATCTGCACGGCGACCGAGGAATGGCTGCACCAGTATCTGGTATTTAAGCCGCTGGGCTTTTTATACCTGCTTGATGTAACCGGCATCTCCAGGGATTATGACATTGCCACTATCAATGAGGCTGTAGCTGGTATGGTGAGCAAGGAGATTGGGGCAATTGTATATCAAAAATACTTCACCCAGCATGAGAACGGCAACAACCAGATTGAAGAGGCGGGATTTGACTTTAACCAGGAGATGAGGGAGATAAGAAGAACGGTTGATGGCTACCTAGCTCAGGGGGAGATTGAGCTGGCTGAGGGGTTTATGGAGCAAAAACGCTGGTATCTGGCCTCAAGAGGCTATTATATCAGAAAACTGAATCAGGCCTATTTTGCCTTTCATGGCACCTATGCCGACCGTCCGACCTCAATTAGCCCGATTGGGTCTGAACTGGAAACACTGAGAGGCCAGAGTGACTCACTAAAAGACTTTCTGGACACAGTTGCCGCTATGACCAGCCGTCAGGATTTAATAGGTAGCATTGGGTAAGGGGGTAGTTGTCTGGTTGCAGCGGCGGGCAAGGTTTGCTAGACTGGAACTGTATGTGGGCCGCTAGCTCAACTGGCAGAGCAGCTGACTCTTAATCAGCAGGTTACAGGTTCGACTCCTGTGCGGCTCACTTTATCTCTAACTCCTTTGAGATAATAGGCTCCATTATCTTGCAGAAGACCTCTACCAGTTCCGGGTCAAATTGAGTGCCGGCACAGCGTCTTAGTTCCTTAAGGGCTTGTTGTGGTGATAGCCGCTCATGGTATGGTCGCAGCGAGGTAATGGCATCATAGGCATCGGCTATTGCCAGGAGACGAGCCTCTAGGGGGATGTTATTCCCCTTTAAGCCTGCCGGGTAGCCACTGCCATTATAGTGCTCATGGTGGTGCAGGATAGATGGCAGGCAGTTGACCAGGTCAATAACATGCCTGAGTATATCTACACCAACTTGAGGGTGAGCCTTGATTTCCCCCCATTCATCCTCGGACAAGGACTCCTCTTTGTTGAGGATGGAATCAGAAACGCTGATCTTACCAATATCGTGGAGCAGGGCAGCTGTTCGGATGGTGGCGACTCTATCTTTAGGCAGACCAAGCGCTTCAGCCATGGCTACGGTATGCTCGCTGACTTTCTTGGAATGACCATAGGTGTAATGGTCTTTAGCATCAACAGTGGCAGCCAGAGCATAGATTATATTTAGAGCGCCTCGTCGCGCCTCAAGCTTATCACTTACCAGGGATGTTCCTGTCTTGGTTGCCTCTGAAGATAGGCATGTTCGGTTTCTGCCCATTTGTTTGGCTTGGTATAGTGCATCATCAGCACAGCCGATTATTTCCTCCCTGGCTACGCCATCAGACGGCCAATTAGCCACGCCAAGGCTAACAGTGAGCGGCATCCCTCTGGAGCTTGTTGCTGACCCTATTGTGTCACGAATGCGCTCGGCTACTTTATAGGCGTCATCAAGCTGTGCCTCCGGCAGAATGATGGTAAACTCCTCACCTCCATAGCGAAAGGCCATGTCCATATTGCGGATGGAGTTTTTAATCTGCTCTCCAATCTTCCGCAGAGCCTTATCGCCAGCCAGATGCCCGTAAACATCGTTATAGATCTTGAAGAGGTCTATATCAAGAAATATTACCGAAAACACAGTACCGAAGCGTAAACCTCGGGCAATCTCCTGCTCCAGTCGCTCGTGGAAATGGCGGTGGTTGTATAGCCCGGTCAGACCATCAGTATTGGCTCGTATCATGGCCTGGGTATAAAGCTGGGCGTTCTCTATCAGGATGCCAGCTTGATTGGCGATAGTCGTCACCAGTTCTACATCCTCGTGGGAGTAGAGGCTGCCTGAGTGCTTTTTCCCCAGGGCTAAAATGCCAATCAACCGGCCCCGACTCTTAATAGGGTATAATAACCCCCAGTTGGCGGTGGCTAGTTGCTCTTTTTCTGCCTGCCACAGCCCCTTAAATTCCGGGATACTGCCAATCTGCTCTGGGCTAAGGTGGCTGCTCCTTTTCGCCAGCCAGGCAACAATAGGGTTATCAACACTAAATCTAAGCTCATCACTTGATTTGCCTTCAGCTTTAGGATAGATAAACTGGGTGGTGAAGTCACCGCTGTTAATATCCTCAAATAGCAGTCTTGCCTGGGTAATGTTTAGCGCCTTGGTTATTGCCGGTAACATTTGGCTTGCCAGTTCACTCAAATTTAGAATATTTCTCATCCGGCTACTGAAGCTGGACAGTGTCTGGCGGTGGGTATAGGTTCCCCGGTGAAAGAGGCGGTCTATTCGTTCCTCAAGAATAGACTTTATCGGGCGGGTCAGTATTACCAGCAGGAGGGCGATTAATGTTGCCACCGTTACTATGTTGTATATTGATTGCTCGGGGAAGAGCTGGAAACCAAGGAGTATGGCACCAGCACATATCCCGATGAAAGCACCGGCGAGAAGGGCATATGTCAGCCCCCGCCGTACCACCAGATTGATATTAAGCAGATGGAGCCTGGAAATGGCATAGGCAATTATTAAAGCATTGAGCAGGTTACCAATGTGGTCGGTAGGCAGACCGGCCAGAGCCGGTGTAAAGGGGGTAACATAGCTGATGGCTATTAATATGCCAGCGCCGGTTATCAGGTACAATGTCCGGTTACGGTCAGTGGGGTCTATTGAACTGCGGTATCTCTGCACCAGCATATGTATTATGAGAGCAAGAAAGGGAATGAGAATGCCAGCCAGGATAAAGTCCCAGGGTCTGATATCATGGTGCAGGAAGCCATTAACCAGAGAAGCACTCTTAACCACATAGCCACTAAGACAAAGTATCAGGATAGCCACCACAAAGGTATAGCCAAGATATACCCCTATGCCGCCCGGTCTATTATTGTAAGCCCTGACAAAGTGATAGTAGGCAACGGCTACCCAGGGGATGGCGGCGATAACCAGCCCATTCCAGAAGATCAGGTACCGGGAGGAGGCAGCGGGGTTAAAGACGAGCATAAAAGAGGTAAAACTCCATATCCCGGAGGCAAAAAGGAGTACGGCAAATACCTTATCTACTCGTCTTCTGGCCTGTTGTAAGACTAGTATAAATAGGATGATAAATGATAGACAGCTGAGGAGCGGTATTAAAGCCCACA
>SOJS01000074.1 GCA_004376435.1 Dehalococcoidia bacterium | reverse complement strand
CATCGCCGTCCTCAAGGATATGGTCTCTTTTTACCATCAGCCCGTCGTGTTTTCCCGAGCCCCAGATGCGGGCGTATTTTAGCTTTTGGGCAAAGTCCTTGTGGACTTCTGCCGCCGCCCCCCCAACCGTGCTCCCCCTAGCCAGGACTATCGGCTCGGTAAAGTCGGGCTTCTGCCCTGGCACCTTGGTATATACACAAATAATATTAAGCATCTGGTAAATGGCACCTTTTAGCTCCTCAAGGCCAGTCCCCTCTTTAGCCGAGATAGGGATGGCTGGTAAGAAATCCTTATATTTACCTTCTAAAGCAGCAAAGTTTTCACAGGCACCACCCAGGTCAAGCTTGTTGCCAACAATCAGCGCCTTCTTGCAGTAGAGGATAATTTCTGCCTCCCCACCCGCCTCCCTTCCGCCAAAGCCGACTCTTGCTTTTACCAGCTGTGCCATAATCTCTTCCATCTGGGATAGCGGGGCATCACTTAAGTCCACCACGATAAGCAGGGCATCAGCCCGTATCAGCATATGCCTCAGCCACCACGGCATTGGCTGGGGAGACAGGGGCGGGGTATCAATCAGCTGTATCTGGATGTTCTCAAAGACCATCATCCCCGGTGTGGCGCCCTGGGTAGTGAAGGGATATTCGGCTACTGCCGGTGAGGCATTGGTAATGCTAGCCACAAGCTGGGACTTGCCGCAGTTGGGCACACCGACGACCACTATCTGGGCGGCACCCTCCTTGTCAATAGCCATAGACGCCCGGCGGACGCCCGACTTCTTGGCGGCTAACTGGGTCAGCTTGGCAATCCTGGCTCTTAGCTCGCCACGGAGATGGTCTGTCCCCTTGTGCTTGGGCATTATAGCCAGCATCTCTTCCAGGGTAGCTATCTTTTCCTCCGGGCTCTTAGCCAGGCGAAATCTCTTCTCTGCCTCAAAGTACTGCGGCGGTAGATTAGCCGGCATTGCTACAGGAGCTCCTTTATTTTTTTAGCCAGGCTTTGGCTCACGCCTCTGGTAGCAGCCAGCTCTGCCAGGGGAGCCTCACGGATAGCACGGACGGAGCCAAACTGGCGCAGCAGGCTACGTTTTCTCTTGGCCCCGATGCCAGAGATGCTGTCCAGGGCTGAGGTGAAGGTTTTTTGGCGGCGTATTTTATGGTGATAGCTAAGGGCAAAGCGATGTGCTTCATCCCTGAGGCGCTGCAGTAGCTGAAGACCAGGGGAGGTGGCGGGGAGAATAACCGGCTCCGACCTCTGGGGGATGAAAATTTGCTCCCTTTCCTTGGCGATGCTGGCAACAGGAACAGAGCCAGCACCGACCTGGCGCATTGCCGCCTGGGCACTATTAAGCTGTCCCTTGCCGCCGTCAATGAGGACAAGGTCAGGCAGGATTGCCCAGCTATCGGCGGCCGGGCTAGCGCGCTTAAACCGCCGCTGGAGCACCTCATAGAGCATGGCATAGTCATCGGCACCAGAGACAGTCTTGATTCTAAAGCGTCGGTAGTGGGCTGGCTTTGGCTTCCCTTGTTCAAAGACGACCATACTGCCCACGGCTGATGTCCCCCCGATGCTGGAGATGTCATAGCCCTCCATACGGAGCGGGGGGCGGGGTAGCCGCAGTTCCCTGGCTACCTCAGTAAGGGCTGCCTCCATCACTTTAGGGGTCGCCAGCTGTCTAATCTTGAGCTGGGCTAAACCCTGGCGGGCATTCTCAGCAACAGTGTCCACCAGCTGTCTCTTGCTGCCTCTTTGGGGAACCTGGATGGTGACCTTGCCCTCCCGCCTGCCTTGAAGCCAGTTCTCAATGAGAGCCCTATCTTCCACTGGATGCTGGAGCAATATAAGTTTGGGTATATAGGAAGCCGAAGAGTAAAACTGCTTGAGGAAACCAGTCATAATCTGCGCTGGCTTCTCGGAGTGGGTACCCTGCAGCACGAAGCTCTCCCGACCAACCAGCTTACCCTGACGGATAAAGAAGACCTGGACATAAGCCTGGTCTTTATCCTGGGCAAAGGCAATAACATCCTGCTCACCCCTGACCGTGGTAGCAATTTTCTGCCCCTCAATAACCTGGTGGATTGCCTCAATCTGGTCTCTCAGCAAAGCCGCCTTCTCAAACTCCAAGTTTTCCGCCGCTTGGCTCATTCTGCCCTCAAGCTCATGGAGGACATTCTCCTGCTTCCCCTCCAGAAAGAGGATAACCTGCTTTATTACCCTGGTATATTCCTCTTTAGTGACGGCGCCGATGCAGGGAGCCAGGCATTTGCCGATATAATACCACAGGCAGGGTCGGGGGTCGGTGCCGGTAATAGGTCGGGAGCAGGAGTGAAAGGGAAAGATTCGCCTTATTGTCTTCAGGGTCTGGCGCACTGACTTGACACTGGCAAAGGGACCGAAGTAGTGCCCCCCGTCCGCCTTCGGGCGCCGGGTGATGCCTACCCTGGGCCAGTCCTCACCCGTATCTATCTTGAGGTAAGGGAAGGTCTTGTCATCCTTGAGGCGGACATTATAGTAAGGGCGGTGCTGCTTTATCAGGTTTAGCTCCAGGATAAGAGCCGCCTGCTCTGAGGTGGTGAGGAAGAAGTCAAGGTCACTCACCCGGGCAACCATCCGCCGTAGCTTTGGCGACAGCTTCTGGCGGCTACCAAAATAGGACCTCACCCGATGGCGGAGGTTAGCCGCCTTACCCACATAAAGGACATTGCCCTCGGCATCCTTGAGGAGATAAACGCCGGGGCTGGTTGGCAGTTGGTCTAGCTGTTCGGCAATAAGGTTAATCAAACCTGTCCCCCCTGCTGGCTTTAGTCTATTTTAGCATAGCCTCAAAAAGAGACAAAACAAGGCTTAAGCTGAATTTTCTTTTTAGTTATGTTAAAATACATAATAAACATTAGTAGCGAGGCAGTATCGTGAAAGAGGCGATTGACAATTTCCTAACCTATCTAAGAGTAGAAAAGGGCTTCTCCGAAAATACAATAGCCGCTTATCGCAATGACCTAAACCAGCTGACCAGTTTTATCAAGGAAGAGGCTGCCCGACGCGGCTCCATCCCGCCATGGTCCAGCTTTGACCGTCAAGCCATGCTCAACTACCTGCTTGATTTGAGGCAGAGAAACTATGCCGCCACCACGGTCGCCCGCAAGGTGGCGGCGTCTAGGTCCTTCTTTAGCTTTATGGTTGCCGAGGGTATTATCAAGACTAACCCAATAGAGGAGGTGCATTCACCCAAGATAGGCAGGTCACTGCCCAAGCCCATCTCCATTAGCAAGGTTCGTCTTCTGCTGGAGCAGCCAGAAAAGCTATCCGCGCCAGAAGCCAAGAGGGACAGGGCAATGCTGGAGCTACTATATGCCAGTGGTATGAGGGTGAGTGAGCTGGTGTCATTGAATGTGGCTGATGTTGATTTGGCTGGCGGCTTTGTGCGCTGTTTGGGCAAGGGAGGTAAGGAACGGGTAATTCCTATCCATGAGGGGGCAGTTTTGGCAGTCAAGGAGTATATTGATAAAAACCGTCCCCGGCTAACCCACAATGATGAGCAGGCACTCTTTCTTAATCGCCGTGGTGACCGCCTAACAAGACAGGGCTTGTGGCAGATATTAAAGGGCTATGTTAAATCAGCCAATCTGGAGGATAAGGTTACCCCCCATACACTAAGGCACAGCTTTGCCACCCATATGCTGAGCGGTGGCGCCGACTTAAGGTCGGTTCAGGAACTGCTGGGGCACGCCAACATAGCCACCACCCAGGTTTATACCCACCTTACCAGCGAGCATATCAGGCGCACCTATGAGAAGTCCCACCCCAGGGCTAAATAAAAGGAAGGTCTTAAATGCCGAGTAAACCACGAAAAAGACAGGGCAAGAAGAGCAAGAAAAGAAAGTTCAGGCAGGGTTTTGCCATCACCAGCGCTCACGGGCAGGAAGGGAGTCAAAGCTATAAGCCGGCGCCTCCAGCAAAGGCAATAGCGGCCAAGCCCAGACCAGCCGCCAGCCAGTATCCCTATATCGGTGGTGAACTGCGCCGGATTGCTATTCTGGTCGGCGTTATGGTGGTGATTTTGGTGGTGTTATATTTTGTTATCCCGTAGTATCCATTATGGACTTTGAAGCCGCTAGAGCCAGATTGCTTGAGCACCTCAGAGCCGAAATCAGGGATGAGCGGGTATTAGCCGCTATGACTCGCCTCCCCAGGGAACGTTTTGTGCCCGCCGAGAGTCAGCACCTAGCCTATGAAGATATGCCGCTGCCAATCGGCTTTGAGCAGACAATATCACAGCCCTTTATTATCGCCCTGATGACCCAGGCACTGGAGCTTACCGGCAAAGAAAAGGTGCTTGAGGTAGGCAGTGGCAGTGGCTACCAGGCGGCTCTGCTGGCTGAGCTCGCCCACCAGGTAATTACCGTGGAGCGCCTGCAAGCTCTTGTTAAAAGAGCCAAGGGTGTGCTCACCAAGCTGGGCTATGACAACATCAAGGTCTTCCGGGCGCAGAAGACAATAGGCTGGCCAGATGAGGCGCCCTATGATGCCATCATGGTTACCGCCGGTGCCCCCAGAGTGCCTGTTGATTTGCTCAATCAGCTGGCGGTTGGTGGACGGCTGGTAATCCCCATCGGCTCGCGCTATATACAGGAGCTATATAAAATCACCAAGCGCAAAAATAAGAACATAGTTGAGAATCTAGGCGGCTGCCGTTTCGTCTCCCTTATTGGCAGGGACGCCTGGGAAGAATAAGGAGTATAAGATGGAAGTACTGGCAGCAATCAAGACCAGAAGGAGCATCCGCAGATATAAAACCACCCCCGTGGATAAGGGGAAATTAGAGCTTGTTCTTGAGGCAGCTCGCTGGGCACCATCCTGGACTAATAGCCAGTGCTGGCGATTTATCGTGGTGAGAGAAAATAGCCTCAAAAGCAGACTGGCCGCTACCCTAAACCCGACCAATTCCGCCATTGAGGCTATCAGAGAGGCGCCAGTGGTCATTGTCGCCTGTGCCGAACTGGGTAAATCAGGCTA
>SOJS01000107.1 GCA_004376435.1 Dehalococcoidia bacterium | reverse complement strand
CCTACGGCGGTGGTAGAGGTGGTAGATCCGGGGGAGGAAGACAGCGAAGATATTAACCTATGCGGTAGCTATCTATACCTATTAGCTATTAGCGCCAGACTTGCTCTTTAATCAGCCCTGCCGGCGCCGATAAGCTCTTTTATATCTTTTATCCCCTCTTGGGCCATAAATTTCTCTATCCCCTCAAGGACATCAAGCGGCGCCCGGGGGTTATTAAAGTTGGCGGCGCCTATCTGGATGGCACTGGCGCCAGCCATAATAAACTCCAGGGCATCGCTGGCGGTAGCGATGCCGCCACAGCCAACTACCGGCACTGCCACCGCCCCGGCTACCTGATAGACCATATAAAGTGCCACCGGCTTTATTGCCGGACCGGAGAGGCCGCCGCTTATATTACCCAGCAGTGGTCGGCGGCGGGCAATGTCTATTGCTGTGCCCTTTAGGGTATTAATCAGCGATATGGCATCGGCGCCAGCCTCAGCCACAGCGGTGGCTACCCTGACAATATCAGTCGTGTTTGGGGTGAGCTTGACCTGCACGGGCAGGGAAGTTGCCTTCTTGACGGCGGCGGTTACCTTGGCGGCTGAGGCGGGGTCGGTTCCAAACTCGGCGCCACCGGCTTTAACATTGGGACAGCTGATGTTTACCTCAAGGGCGCTAATGCCAGCCACCCCCTCCAGCTCACTAGCTAGCTGGGCGTATTCGGCAGTGGTCTCGCCGGCAATATTGACGATGACGGGCACTTTCCAGCCGGCCCACAGCGGTGCCTTTTCTCTGATGAGGGCTTCAACCCCGATATTCTGCAGCCCGATTGAGTTAAGCACACCAGCGGCTGTTTCCACCAGCCGTGGCTGGGGGTTGCCCTCCCTTGGCTTAAGGGTAGTTCCCTTGCAGATAATCGCCCCCAGCCTTTGAATATCAAAAAGGTGGCTGTACTCGGTGCCGTAGCCAAAGGTGCCCGAGGCGGTCATCACCGGGTTTGCCAGCAGTAAGCCGTGTTTGCTTTTCGGTGCCAGCTGCACGGAAAGGTTCATGGCTTATTTCCTTTTAGCGATTATATTTTATCTCCCCTTGAAGGGGCAACCTTTCTGGTGAACAGGAGCGGGAAGACGATGTCGCTGACACAGCAGGGAAGCCAGACAGCCAGAAAGAGAAAGATGAAGATAAAATGGAGCAGGGGAATCCAATTAGCGATGCCGAAGGCGGTAAAATAGAACAGCGAAGCCCAGGTGCTCAGCAGCACATGTCCAAAGTGGGGGAATTTGGTGGTCGGTCTGAAGTAACCAATGGCAATGCCGACTAGCGCCAGCGGGTTTACCAGCCACCACTCTTTAATAAAGGGCACCTCAAATTCCATTTCTAGATTAAGTAAAGCTCCCCCCAGATAGGGAATGAAGGCATCGCTGATGGTAGCGATGCCAATCGAGCCGCCATAGCCAATCAGAATAGCTTTCCAGATTTTTTGATGGCCATATTTTCTATACATGGCGGTGGTGACAATAGCGCTCAGGACAACATGAAGTGGGTGCAGGGTATAAAAAATATTCTCCGAAACTGAGGCGGACAGGTTGGTGAGCACTATTATTACCAGGATAATAATCCCGGTAATGGCGCCAAAGGCGGTAAACGGGATGTGCTCTTTAAGCTCGGTGGCAATACGTCGGATCATCTTGCTTTC
Source organism: Dehalococcoidia bacterium (assembly GCA_004376435.1). Classification (GTDB taxonomy): domain Bacteria; phylum Chloroflexota; class Dehalococcoidia; order Dehalococcoidales; family JAUVZE01; genus SOJS01. The sequence goes on along the minus strand of SOJS01000107.1, from coordinate 3,355 downwards.
AGGTCACCTGTTTTCAACTGTCTTGACCTTGCCTTCCATGGTTTGGGGTTTATCACGGCGGTCATCAATCTTGATGGTGGTGACCACCCTGCTGACGCCCATGGTAAAAGGCACCTCATGCATTTTCTGAGCCAGCTCAAGAACCCTCTGAAGACGCCCCTGAATGATTGTTCCCATCGCCGTTAGCTGGTAGCTTATGTCCGGGGCTTGCTTTACGGCATCAAGGCAGGCGGCGACATAGCGGCTCAGGCTGGTGGCGGCTGTGCCCACGGGGACAACAGTTACCTCGGCAATGACTTGCCCCTTCATCTTTTTGCCCCTTTTTAAAGATTTGCTACTATCATAACTTAAATTGGTGGCTTTTGGCTATAGAGCGTTGACCAAATGAGGCAAATAGGCTAAACTAGAGATGATGATATACTTTGGCACTTCTGGTTTTAGCTACAATGATTGGGTGGGAAACTTCTACCCGCCAGGTATGCCCAGGTGGGAGTGGCTCAGTTATTATGCCCGTGAGTTTAACACCTGTGAGCTAAACTCAACCTTTTATGCCCTGCCCAAGCCGTCTAACTTAAAGGCGATGGTGGACAAGGCGGGCGATGGTTTCCTGTTTTCCATTAAGGCTAATCAGGAGATGACCCACCAGCGGCAGGATAATGCCGATGTTTTTAAGGCTTTCCGTCAGGTGCTGGCGCCGATTATTGATGCCGGCGAGCTGGGCTGTATCCTGGCTCAATTTCCCTATAGTTTTAGCTTTAACCGCCTTAACTGGGATTATCTTGCTTCCTTCAGGGAGCAGCTGGCGGGGTTGCCGCTGGTAATTGAGTTCCGTAATGCCCAGTGGCTGAGGAGTGATGTCTTTGACTGGCTTCGCTGTCAGGATTTAGGCTTTTGCTGTGTTGATGAGCCGCAGTTACCTAATCTCTTGCCGCCTCTGGCTGAGGCAACAAGCAAAATCGGCTATGTCCGTTTCCACGGGCGCAATAGCGCCAAGTGGTGGCAGCATGAGCAGGCTTATGAGCGCTATGATTATAGTTACAGTCCGCAGGAACTTAGCCAGTGGCTGCCCAAAATTCAAAAGCTGGACAGCATGGCCGAGAAGACCTTTATCTTTGCCAACAACCACTGGCGGGGGCAGTCAGTGGACACTATTCGCCAGTTGCGGACAATGCTGGACTAATTTATCCTGCCGACCATTGTTCTCTCAATTAACATTAGGTATAATAGCTTACCTGTCAACACTGAGGTAAAACTAGGTTTTAAGAAAGTGGACGGAGGGAGGAGAAAGATGACTACTGGCTTCAATCTGCTTCGGTCTCGTCTGGAGAAGGAGCAGAAGCGCTTAAACGAGGAGTTGGAACAGATAAAAACTAACATACGCCCTGCCAGTGAGAGGCGGGAGGGCAGCCCTTTTGGTAAGCGGGAGGAGGAAGCAACCGAGAGCTTTGAGCTGGAGAAGCGGCTTGCCCTGGAGAAGCGTGTTAGAGACCAGCTAACTGAAGTGGAGCACGCTTTAGATAAGTTTGATAAGGGAAGCTACGGCTTGTGCGATGTTTGCGGTCAGCCGATAGACCCAGCCCGATTGGAGGCACTGCCGCAGGCAAACCTGTGTTTGAATTGCAAGGCTCTTCAGGCAAAGAATGCAAAAGGCAAATCGCCTCCAGGATAAATGGTGGATTGCGGTCTTTTCTCTGACTGCATCCCTGGTAGTAGCCGCCGACCAGCTCACCAAGATGTGGATAAGGGCTAATCTAGCCGTCGGGCAGTCGCTACCGGAGACGGGGTTGCCACAGCTGACCCATGTCCACAATACTGGCGCCGCCTTTGGCCTGTTTAGCGGGCAGAATTTCCTGTTAATAATTGTTGCCCTAATTGGTATTGCCCTTCTTTTAGTCGGCGCTGTTTTTATCTATCGCCGTCCCCATTTTTTAAATAATCGGCTGGCTTATCTAAGTCTTGGTCTGATTCTCGGCGGCACGGTGGGCAACCTGATTGACCGACTGCGCCTCGGCTATGTTACCGACTTCATTGATTTTGGTTTCTGGCCGGCGTTCAACATTGCCGATTCGGCGATAGTGGTCGGTGTTATTATATTTGCCATTTCCTTCCCTTTCTTGGCAAAAGTTGCCAAAGGCTAATTTATCAGGGCGATGATGGATAATATATATCATTTTATCGCTGATAAGGTGGACATCCGTCTTGATAAGTATCTTGGTGACCAATGCCGGCAGCTTTCCCGAAGCCATGCCCAAAAACTTATCGCTGATGGCTATGTCACGGTTAATGACCGTGTCGCTAGAGCCAGCCTTAAACTTGGTATTGGTGATAGGATTAAGGTTATCATCCCTGCCCCGCCACCCAGCCTCCTGGCGCCGGAGGAGATAGCGCTAGATATTATCTATGAGGACGATGACCTGCTGGTGATAGATAAGCCCGCCGGACTGATGGTTCACCCGGCGCCGGGACACCCTTCTCATACTCTGGTTAATGCTATTCTATCTCACTTTCCTAATCTAGCTGATATGGGTGACTCACCCCGACCGGGAATTGTGCATCGGCTGGACAGGGATACATCGGGGGTGATGCTGGTGGCGAAGAATAGAGCCGCTCAAGCTAGCCTGGCTGACCAGTTTAAGGCTCGCTCTGTCCTTAAAGCCTATCTGGCTCTGGTAAAAGGTCGCCTCACCCCGGAGCAGGGGATTATCGAGGCGCCTATCGGGCGCGACCCGACCAACCGCAAGCGCATGGCAGTGGTGGAGGGGGGCAGGGAGGCGAGAACTGAATATCGGGTAATTAGATACATAGGCAAATACACCCTGCTTGAGGTTATGCCCCAGACAGGGCGCACCCACCAGATAAGAGTGCACCTGGCAGCAATCGGCTACCCGGTGGTGGGGGATGGGGTCTATGGGGTAAAATCTCCCCACCTCCCCCGCCAGTTTATCCATGCCTGCCGCCTCGGCTTCAAACTTCCTTCAAGCGGCCAATATAAGGAGTTTACCTCCGAACTACCCCCCGATTTAGAGCAGGCGCTAGAGAATATATATTAAACCCCATCCCCTTTATCCCCTTCCCCTTGATAAGGGGAAGGGGAAGATTTATTTTAAGAGGGGCTGGCGCCCCTCAAAACTCCCCCAGTATTTCGGGAGGAAAGGAAGGTCAAGAAGAGGCGAAGCCGCTCTCTAAAATCTCTTCCCCACACTTTTAGGAGGAGTAGATGCAATAAGGAGAGTTATAGAGAGGCGGAGCCTCTCTTACGTAATCCCTTCCCCCTCTCCTTTTTAAGGAGAGGGGGATACAGGGGGTGAGGTTCACAAATAACTCTAGAATAATGGTGGGTGGGGTGGTAGAATGG
>SOJS01000016.1 GCA_004376435.1 Dehalococcoidia bacterium | reverse complement strand
AGGGGTCTTCAAGAACCCCGCACTCGATACTCCGCCCCCACAGGTTCTCATCAATGGAATAGGGGCTGGCGGCTGTTACCGGCACCGGGATATTATGGCGCTGGGCATAGCTAATTGTCTCCTCCCTGGTCATGCCCCATTCCCGAGCCGGGGCGATAATCTTGAGCTTGGGAGCGAGGGCATTAATGCCAACCTCAAAGCGCACCTGGTCATTACCCTTGCCGGTGCAGCCATGAGCCACTGCCACCGCCCCCTCCTCCATAGCTACATCCACCACTAGCTTAGCCATCAGGGGGCGGGACAGGGCGGTAGCCAGCGGGTACTGTCCTTCATAGATGGCATCCGCCTGGAGCGCCGGAAAGATAAAATGATTAACAAACAGCTCCTTGGCATCCTTTACCAGCGATTTCACTGCCCCCACCTTGAGTGCTTTCTGCTGAATAGCCGAAAAATCACGCTCATTGCCGACATCAACATTCAGAGCGATAACAGCCAGCTTATACTTTTCCGATAGCCACTTTATGGCTACCGAGGTATCCAGACCACCACTGTAAGCCAGCACTACTTTATCCGACATACCAGACCTCCTTAAACAAAAGTATTACTACTAAAGTCCGAAGTTTTCTTCTAAAAAGCTGGTAATCCGGGAAGAAACCTCAGGGTACTGCCACCAGTATTCATGCCCTGGTGCGTTTACATAGAATAGTATATTACCACAATCTTCCTCTGGGCGGGGAAAACCAAACAGGTTCTCCAGGCTGGCGCTAATCATAGCAAAAATATCCCCCTGACTGAAGGCGTCAGGGACTAGCCCGTTGCTTTCCAGCACCAGTGTCCTGTCCAGCGCACTATTCTCATACCAGAAGGGGGGGCCTGTCTGGATGCTATAGACCAGCCGGTTATCCTCCAGAATAGCCATGGCGCTATCAGAGATAACTGTGCCGTTGCTTTCCCCAGTTATGATAACCCTGAGGTCCGGAATATGCCTGGTGAGAAACTCAGCCCGGCTGGCTAAATCCCTAGCCTTTGGCGAATCGGGGTTTAACATTGACAAAACTTCCTCAGAACACCCGCCTAAGGTTCTCTCCGTCCGCAGATAGCTCAACAGCAGTGAGCTATAACCCAGCTTATCTAACTCGGACTGGATACCAGTAACAATACTCTGCCACTGGGAGGAATCTGCCAGTGAGCTCCACCCCCAGCCACCAGGGTTAAAAAAGATAACAAAATCACTGTCCCTAGCCGCCAGATACAGGGTTTGCAGCTGGCGAGCAAAATCTTGACTCTTTTCCTGGTAGTCCCCGTATAGTTCAACCGCTAGCTCAGTAGCGTCTGCCATCACCGATGGTGGCACTGAAGAAAGGTCATAATCTGACCAGAGAAGCTCCCCTGTCTCCGCCACCGACAAAGATGATGGCACCAGCAACACAATGGCCAGCGATACCACCACAGTCAGGGTTACCGCTATTTTAAGCCAACGAACCTTGTCCACCATCCTGACCCTCAAACTTGAAAGCACCAGCTAATACTATTATACTCCATATTTATCAAACAGCCTCTATCGTGGTGCCGCCACCGCCACCCTCAACTTCCTTAAGCAAGGCATGCGGCTGCCGACCATCTATAATGCGAGTGGTTGCTGTCCCCGCCAGAGCCCTCAGGCAGGCTTTAATCTTGGGCACCATCCCCCCGGAAGCCACCCCAGAAGCCACCAGCGCCTCAGCTTCGTCAGGCGATAGCTTAGGTAGCAACCTGCCCGAGGCATCGCAGACACCGATACATCGGTGAGAAAGATAAGCTTTTCGGCACCAATGGCAGCGGCAACCTCACCCGCCACCGGGTCACCATTAATATTAAGAATCGGCGGCGCTTTTTTTGTCCTACCAAATGAATGGAGGCTCACCGGAGACACCACCGGGGTAAAGCCCGATTTTAACAGAGCCTCAACGAGAGCTAAATCCACCTTCACTACTTTGCCCATATAGCCCATCTCATCGTTCTTAATTCGGCTCTGAATTAAAGCCCCGTCAACGCCACTAATACCCACTGCCCGACCGCCTAAATTATTAATAGTAGCCACAATCTCCTTATTGACCAAGCCCCCTAGAACAGCAGTCACCATCTCCAGCATCGCCCTATCAGTTACCCGCTCACCATCAACAAATCTGGTGGCAATCCCCTGCCGCGAAAGCCACTCAGTTACCACCTTAGCCCCACCGTGGACAACAACCAACAACTTGCCCTGCTTCTGGAGATAAACCAGGTCCTCAATAGTAGTGTCGTGGCTGCCCAAGGTGGCACCGCCAATTTTAACCACAATAACCTTCTTCAATCTAACCTCGCTCTAAAAAACTATCAGGTTGTGTACTGACTGTTAATTTTTACATATTCCTCAGACAGGTCACAGCCCCAGGCAGTGGCACTGTCATTTCCCAGATTAAGGTTCAGATTAACACACACCTCTTCGCCATCCATTGACTGCGCCAAGCTCGGCTCGTCAAAGGGCAGAGGCACCCCCGCCTTTAACAGACAGACCTGTCCGATATAAAGGTCAATCTTTGACTCCACCACGGTAGCGCCACTGCGCCCGACGGCGGCTACAATCCGCCCCCAGTTAGGGTTACCGCCGTGCATGGCTGCCTTCACCAGAGGCGAGCTGACCACTGTCCTGGCGGCTAACCTGGCCTCGGCGACACTGGGTGCCCGGCTAACGGTAACCTCAATAAGCTTGCTGGCGCCCTCGCCATCAGCGGCAATACACCTTGCCAGATAGACGCAGACCCGCTCCAGAGCCTGCTGAAAGACATCAGCTAGCTGGCTGCCATAAGCAATAGGCTCATTTTCCGCCAGACCGTTAGCCATGATGAGCACGGTATCGCTGGGGCTGGTGTCGCCATCAATCGAGACCATGTTAAGGGAACCAGCCACCACCTTTGCCAGCACATCCCTAAGAAAGCCTAATTCCACGGCGGCATCAGTAGTCAAAAAACAGAGCATAGTCGCCAGATTAGGGTGAATCATCCCCGCCCCCTTGGCAACCCCGCCAACAACAAAATTGCCCGCCCTGACTGCCACCGCTGTTTCTTTAGGAACAGTATCAGTGGTCATCATCGCCCTTGCCAGCTCATGACCGCCGTCTGGAGAAAGAACAATCCTCTCTATACCGGCTCTGATGAGTGCCATCGGCAATGGCTGCCCAATCACTCCGGTGCTGGCAACCAGAACATCCTCCGCGGCCAGCCCGATACTTTTCGCCGCCACCGCCGCCATATCGGCGGCATCAGCAAGACCAGCCTCGCCGGTGCCGGCATTGGCACAGCCACTATTGACCACCACTGCTGCCGCCCTCCCCGATTTTATCCGCTGCTGGGAAAGAACTACCGGCGCAGACTTAATGCGGTTGGTGGTAAACATCCCTGCCGCTCGACACGGCACCTGGGAAGAGAGGACGGCAAGGTCCAGGCTATCTTCAGTCTTTTGCTTTATCCCGGCATAGGTAGCACCGGCCTGAAAGCCCCGAGGTGAGGTAGCACCACCAGCGGCAATAAACTCAATCTCGGTCTTCATTATGAATTAAACTATAGCACACTCACTATAGACAGGCAACGAAATTGCTTATCAACCTCACCCCCTCTCAAGTCCCCCTCTCCTTTTACCTGATATGTCATTGCGAGCCGAAGGCAAAGCAATCTTATCTTATCTTTTAGTTTGCTTCGTCGCTCTGCTCCTCGCAATGACAACTAAACAGCTTCTATCATGGGGGGGAATTGTTTTTTGAAGGGGCAAGCCCCTTTGACCCCCTTGCAATCTGTAGTTAATAACGGTAAACTTACCTCCAAGCTATGAAGATTGTTCGTTTTGCCGCTGGCGATAAGGTCAGATACGGAATACTAGACGGCGAACTTATCCAGGGCATTGAGAACAAGCCCTACCGCTACCTAAAACCTTGTGACCAATACTACCGGCTGGGTGAGGTTAAACTTCTGTCTCCGTGCACTCCGAGTAAAATAGTGGCTCTCGGGCTTAACTACCACAGCCATGCTAAAGAAGTTGGTGCCCGCCCGCCCAATGCCCCCCTGATATTTATTAAACCATCAACATCCGTGATTGGACCCGAGGAGAACATCGTCTACCCTACCAGCTCACATCGGGTTGACTACGAAGGTGAGTTGGGAGTAGTGATCAAAAAACCGGTGTGGAAGGTGTCAGTAAAAGAGGCGCCCAACTATGTCCTCGGCTATACCTGCTTTAACGATGTTACCGCCCGCGACCTGCAATACGATGACCGGCAGTGGACACGAGCCAAGAGCTTTGACACCTTCGCCGCTATTGGACCATGTATTGAGACTGAGCTTGACCCAGCTAATGTTGTCCTGGAAACATACCTCAACGGGGAACTGAAACAGCAAGCCAACACCAGCGACCTTATCTACCCCGTTCCGGAGCTGATAAACTTTATATCTCATGTAATGACTCTGCTGCCGGGTGATATCATCGCTACCGGCACACCCAGCGGCATTGGTCCAATGTATCCCGGCGATACAGTAGAGATAAAGATAGCGCCAGTTGGCACCTTGAGGAATTATGTCGTCAGCAACCAGGTATAGGCCACCTCGCTCCATAAATTAAATAGTCTGGTGGCAAAGACTAGCTTTGACTAGATGGCGGTGATAAAAAATCCTAATATTGCTAACTGGCATCTTTTTAACTAAATATTTGACAATTAGGCTCAGGTAGTTTACAATTATAACGGTGTGGATTACCTTGCGGAGACTTGCCCGCAACAGGTGAGCAATGAAGTCAAAAACGAAGATAGAAGCCAACCTCGGGCTGGCTACTGAGTTAATTTCCGACCTGGTGCTTGTCATCAGAGCCGACGGCACTATTCTGGATACCAACACCACGCCTCTCAAAAAATACGGCTTCACCAAGTCTGAAATTGTTGGTAAGAAAATTACTGACGCGTCGTTTATGCCCCTTGAATCAAAGAAGGTCGTCCTTCAGAATCTAAGCCAAAGGCTACAGGGTAAAGAGATAGCGCCCTACGAGATAA